>CAVKMX010000006.1:18053-37834 GCA_963657295.1 Clostridium sp. CAG:302 | reverse complement strand
CCAGGACGGACAGCTCCGCCAGGACCCGTCACCGGCGGGCGAATGAACTGTAACCGCCGCAGAACGGCAACAGTTCCGCACGCATCCAGGTTGGCGAATGCGGCATATCCGGGTTATAATAAGCAGTTGGTAACTGTTCAGCAGCGGCTGACCATTGAGAAAACGGCAAGAGGAATCCTATGGCAAAGAGAATCGTATTGACGGGCGGCGGCACCGCCGGACACTGCACACCGAATCTGGCGCTCCTTCCCTACCTGCAGGACGCCGGCTTTGAGGTTGCCTACATCGGATCCATCGGCGGCATCGAGCGCAGGCTCGTTGCAGATTACGGCATCCCCTACGAGCCCATCGAAACCGGGAAGCTGCGCCGTTATTTTGACCCCAAGAATTTCTCCGATCCCTTCCGCGTCATCCGCGGCTATCGGGAGGCCCTTCGGTTTCTGAAGACCTTTGCTCCGGATATCGTCTTTTCCAAGGGCGGCTATGTCGGTGTACCGGTCGTACATGCCGCGCACCGTCTGCACATTCCCTGCATCATTCACGAGTCCGACATGACGCCGGGGCTTGCCAACAGGCTCTGTATCCCCTTTGCCGCAAAGGTCTGCTGCAATTTCCCGGAAACGATGAAGACCATCCCGGATGCCAAGGCCGTTCTGACCGGAACCCCCATCCGCGATGAGCTGCTGCACGGCAGCAAAGAGGCAGGTCTTGCACTGTGCGGTTTCCAGGATACGAAGCCGGTTCTCCTCATCATCGGCGGATCGCAGGGTGCCTCCTCCGTCAACAAAACCGTACGCGACAACCTGGATGCCCTTCTGGAGCGTTTTCAGATCGTCCACCTCTGCGGCAAGGACAAGATGGATAACCTCCTTCTGACCAGAGCGGGCTATCGCCAGTTTGAATATGTGAAGGATGAGCTCAAGGACCTTTATGCCATGGCGGATGTCGTCCTCTCGCGGGCAGGCGCCAACGCCATCTGCGAGCTGCTGGCATTGAAAAAGCCCAATCTCCTGGTACCGCTCCCCACCGGCCGCGGCGACCAGAAACTCAACGCCGCCTCCTTCGAGGCACAGGGCTACAGCATCGTCGTGCAGGACGACGATCTCCCTGATGTCCTTCTCCCGAAGCTCGATGAGCTCCTGGCAGACCGGGACCGTTACATCGCCGCAATGGAGAAGAGCTCCCAGAGTGATGCCGCCCGCATTCTCCTCGATCTGATCCGGCAGACCGCTGCGCGGTAGGCAGCCGGACATCGTTCTGACAATGACAGGAACGCCGGGAGGAGTGCAGGCCGGAACATCCTGCACTCCTCCCGGCATCACCGGAAAGGAATCGTATGAACATCACCGTATATCTTGGATCCATGGAGGGGAGCCGTCCGATTTACCGGGAAGCCGTCCGGGCACTCGGCACCTGGATCGGCAAGAACGGACACACGCTGGTTTACGGCGGCTCCGCCTGCGGACTGATGGGCGAGATCGCGCACAGTGCTCTGCAGGCCGGCGGCGCCGTCATCGGCATCGAGCCGCAGTTCCTCATGGATCTGGAGGCGCAGTACGACGGCCTCACGGAGCTCCTCGTGACAAAGGACATGCGGGAGCGCAAGGCCGCTCTGATCGAACACGGAGACGCCTTCATTGCCTTTCCCGGCGGCACCGGCACGCTCGAGGAGATCTCCGAGGTCATGTCCATGGTCTCCCTCAAGCAGCTCTCCGCCCCCTGCATCCTCTATAATCTGGACGGCTACTACGACAGCCTGCGGGAGCTGCTGAACACCATGATCCGCGAGGGGCTCTCGGAAAAGGACCGCCAGGCCGGCATCTTCTTTGCCGATACACTGGAGGAGATCACCGCCATTCTCCGCTCCGCCCCCTGCGTCACTTCTCCTTCGGATAGATCACCTGACTGACCGCATACTGCCCGTCGTTGACGAAAATCTCCACCAGATTCCGCTCGGCGTAGATCTCCAGCTCACAGCGCCCGCCGATGTACGGTGTCCTGCTCTGCCGGTGCCATGCGGCATCCGCCGGCAGGCATCCGGTCCGATCTGTGCGCAGGACTCCATCCTGCAGGGCAATGGAGACGCCGTTGACGTGCATCGTCTCTCCGTTCTGCAGAGCGGCGAGAATCCGGCACCGCCCCTCCTTTTCCCACAGCACACCCTGCTCCAGCTCCGTCCGGCAGTCCGCATCGGCGAAATAGGCCCTTACGTTCGGATGTACCGGTGTGACCAGCTCTCCGTTTCTCCGCTCCACCAGCCTCGGCAGGCACATCATGCCGTTCCAGGGCTTTCCGCCGGAGGCTTCGTTGTCCTCTGCGCGCTGCGGCTGCGGCATGCGAACCCAGGCGATGACCGTCCTCCTGCCCTCCGCATCCAGATTGCTCTGCGGCGCATAGAGGTCCAGTCCGTAATCCAACAGCTTCTCCTCCTTCTCCGGCAGCGTCACTCTGCCGGTCATCGGATCAAAATCCACCCTTTGCAGGGTGCTCTGGCTCTCCGGGCAGTCCTCTCCGCTTCGGTTCCCCATGGGCGAGCAGATCAGCACATATTCGTCTCCCAGCCGGAACAGGTCCGGACACTCCAGCGTATGTCCCAGCCGGGGACTCTCCAGACGCCCCGCATATTCCCATTCCTCGCCGTCTGCACTGCGATAGAGCAGCAGCACACCCGCCTTCTTCTCATGGGTGCTGCCAAGGCACATATAGTAACTCTCTCCTTCCCGCCACACCTTGGGATCCCGGCAGTCCCCGGGGTCCCCGACGGCGGTGTCCGTCATGGAGGGAATGATCAGCCTCTTGCCGTGCAGATTGTCAAAGGCATATCCGTCCGCCGAACGAATCATGGCCTGTGACTGCAGGCATGCGCCGTCCTTCGCCGTATGGATGTATGCCGGATCCTCCTGCAGATAACGGACGGCCGTATAATACAGCAGCAGCTCTCCGTCCTTTTCCACGGCGCTTCCGGAGAAAATGCCGTTGGCATCAAAATCCCTGGTGGGATAGAGGGCCACGCCCACATGCTGCCAGTGAATCAGGTCCTTGCTCACCGCGTGTCCCCAATGCATGGTGCCCCAGACGGGCTCATAGGGGAAATACTGATAGAACAGGTGATACTCGCCCCTGTACCAGATGAAGCCGTTGGGATCGTTGATCCAGTTTCCCGGTGCCTTCAGGTGTAAAATATTCTGCTGTAAAATATTCTGCATACCGCATCCGTCTCCTTACGAATCCCTGTGCAGTGCCCATACGTATTCATATGGCTGCAGGGTAAGGCTCTCCTGCTGCATCCGGCGTTTTTTCCCCAGGAAATCGCGGTATCCGTCGGCGAATTCCACGATGTACACCTCCTGTGCCTCGCTGGAGAAATTGAACAGGCCGATGATCCGCTCCTCTCCCTTGCTGCGCAGCATGCCAAGGACCGCATTGTTGTGCGTCTCAATGGTATATACCTGTGCATCTCCGGCGAAAATATCGTCGGAGCGTCTCGCCCTTTCGAGCTCCAGCAGGCCGGTGTGCACGCGGTCCTGCACCGAATGCCCGTCCCCGATGTTCTTCGTCAGCTCCCAGTTGAACCTGCCCCGATGAAGATAACGCGAATCCTGCGCCTTCAGCGGATCCTCGTGATACGACCAGTCGTTGATGGCGCCGATCTCATCTCCGCTGTAGATCACCGGAATACCTGACTGGAACATCAGGAAGGCGTGCAGCATCAGATCCAGCTGAATGCCGACGGCGACCTTCTCCGGATTGTCCTCGAAGCCGCCCCGTTCTATGCCGCACATGGAGGCCGTCGTGCCGCAGAATCTTGCGTCTCCCGTCACCGGATCCTCGTTGTAAAGCTCGCCCGTGCTGGTGCTGTAGGAAAGGTTCCCCAGATAATAATCATTGAGGAAGCGCTTGTGATCCACCTCCCTCATGCCTCTGTCTGCGAGGAAGCGGAAATCCAGCCCCCAGCCGATGTCGTCATGGCAGCGCACGTAGTTGAGGAAGCTGTAGGTTTTCGGCAGCTGCGCGACCTGATCCGTCTGATACCGCAGCAGCTCCGTGTTCCTGGCGGCCACCGTGTGCCACAGTGTGCACATGGTCGTGGCGTTGTACAGCATATGGCACTCCGGCTTCTCCGGTGTGCCGAAATACGGTGCCAGCTCCTTCGGTTCCATGACGACCTCGCCCAGGAGCAGCACACCCGGACACACAATTTCCGTGATCAGCCGGATCATCCGCATGATGGTATGCACCTGCGGCAGGTTCCGGCAGTTGGTCCCCAGCTGCTTCCAGATGTACGGAACGGCATCAATCCGGATGACATCCACACCGCGGTTCGCCAGATACAGGAGATTGCCCGCTGTCTCATTGAACACAATCGGATTCCAGTAATTCAGATCCCATTGATAGGGATAGAAGGAGGTCATGACGAACTTGTTCAGCTCCGGAAGATAGGTGAAATTGCCCGGCGCCGTCTTGGGGAACACCTCCGGCACGGTCTGCTCGAACTGCGCCGGCATGCTGTAATCGTCATAGAAGAAGTAGCGGTCCTGGTACTCCCGTTCTCCGGCTCTGGCGCGTCTGGCCCACTCATGCTCCTCCGAGGTGTGGTTCACCACATAATCCAGGCACACACAGATGTCCCTTTTGTGGCAGTCCTCGGTCAGCTCCGCCAGATCCTCCATGGTGCCGAGATCCGGACGGACCTTTCGGTAATCGGAGACCGCATAACCACCGTCGCTCTTTCCCTCCGGCGTATCCAGCAGCGGCATCAGATGCAGATAGTTGATGCCGCTCTTCTCCAGATAATCCAGATGACTCCGGACTCCCTGAAGATTTCCGCCGAAGTTCTCGGTGTACAGCATCATCCCCACCAGCTTGTTCTCCAGATACCAGGCAGGAGCAGCCTCCCTCCTGCGGTCCGATTCCTTCAGTGCCTCGGACCGTTCCTGATAGAAGCCCTCCATCGTGCGGCACAGATCGTAATAATGCTCCGTCTGTCCCCGGTACAGCTCCATATACAGCCATTTCAGCTCATCGCTTCGTTCCGACAGCCTGCGCCCGAATTCCGATTGCATGCCATGCCTCCTGTCATTCTGATATTCGGCAGCGGTTCCGTGCCCGCCTCGATGCTGCAGACACGGAACCGCTGCCGTACACAGTTTCCTTTTCTTACCGTCCGCCGGCCTGCTGCCTTTACTTGACAGCGCCTGCCGTTACGCCCTCTACGATGTAACGCTGCAGGAACAGGTACAGAATCAGAATCGGCAGCATGGCCAGCAGAAGGGCCGCCATGATCAGACCGATGTCCGTGGAAAAGGTGCCGTAGAAAATCTGTGTTGCGATGGGCAGCGTATACAGCTCCTTGCGGCCCAGGATCAGACTCGGCAGCAGATAATCGTTCCAGAATGCCATCGCATCGATGATCGCAATCGTGGCGATGGTGGGCTTGAGCATCGGGAAAACGATCTTCCAGAAAATCTGCCAGGTGCTGCAGCCGTCAATGGTGCCGGCCTCCTCCAATGCCAGCGGGACATTGGTGTGAATGGCTCCGTGGAACATGAAGGTCGCCATGGACAGGGAGAAGCCGACATGCATGAAGATCAGGGTGAGCCGATGGTTCAGGATGCCCAGAATGCCGCCGTAGATGGACACCAGCGGGATCATCAGCACCTGAAAGGGGATGACCATGGAGGCGATCATCAGAGCGAACAGGATCGCCGTCACCTTCCACTTGCGCCGGACCATAATGTAAGCCGTCATCGCCGAGAGCAGAATGGTGACCACGGTAGAGGATACCGTGATGATGAACGAGTTGCCGAACGCCTTGTAGAATTCCATCTTCTTAATGGCATTCGGGAAATTCTGCATCGTGAAGCCGTGGGCCCCGATCAGCGCCAGCGGATTGCTGGTGATGTCCGCCTTTGTCTTGAACACATTGATGATGACCATGAGGAACGGAAAGATAAAGAGGATCAGGGCCAGCACGAGAATCACCAGCTTCAGTGCATGGAATACCTTTTTCTGAGCGGCAGCTTTTTCATTCTGATTCATGCCTGCACCTCCCCCTTCTTACCGATGTAAACCTGCAGACCGCCGATGACAGCACAGATGATAAAGAGCACCAGTGCCTCCGCCTGGCCGGTTCCGTAATTCTTGTACTTGAATGCCTGATTGTACACATGCATGGCCGCCATAACCGAGCTGTTGAACGGCTCCCCGTTGGTCAGGGACAGGTTCACGTCATACACCATGAAGCAGCGGGTAATGGTGAGGAACAGGCACTGCACAAAGGAGGAAACCATCAGCGGAACGGAGATGCTCACCAGCCTCTGGAAGCCGTTGCAGCCGTCGATGGAAGCCGCCTCCACCACATCCTCCGGCACGCTCATAAAGCCTGCGATGTAGATCAGCATCATGTACCCCGCATACTGCCATACGGAAACAATGATGAGGCACAGAAGCGCTCCGTTCGTCGTGGCGAGCCATGAGGTGGAAAGTGCACCGATGCTGAGGGACTCTCCGATCTTGACAAAGGCCCGGTTGAATACGAACTTCCACACGTAGCCCAGTACAATGCCGCCGATCAGGTTCGGCACGAAAAAGCCTGCCCGGAAGAAGTTCTGTCCCTTCACGCCGCTGGTCAGAATATAGGCCAGAAGGAAGGCGATCACATTGACGAGGATTACGGCAACGGCAGAATAAACCAGTGTCCGTCCCAGTGCCTGCCAGTAGGCGGTGTCCTGAAATGTTGCGATATAATTGGCCAGACCGACAAAGGGCTTCTGTCTGGAAACACCGTCCCAGCTGGTGAAGGTCAGATACAGACCATACAGGAACGGAATGATGACGACGGCGCAGAAAACGAAGGTGCTGACGCCGGCGAACATCAGAAACTCCTTAACCTTATACGACGTTGATTTTGTTCTCATTTTCCCCCTACCTATGCCGCAGCTCTCCTGCGGCTCTGCGATCAGGCATTCTCCCGGGCTTCTGTTCCCGCTGCCCGGTCGGCCGCGCCGGTACCCTGCTCTCGGGAAACAGGGTACCGGCGGTTTCTCTTCGAAAGCCTCGGCGCGGCTGCCGGACAGGCGCTGTTCCTGCCTGGTATCAGTGTGCTACAACCGTAGCGGTCTTCCAGTAGTTCTCCAGCTCTGCCGCAAATGCCGCCCGATCCTCTTCGCCTGCCAGGTACTTCTGCATATAGCCGCCGGCCACGGTGATGTGATCGTCCGGAAGATAATTGTAGTTGTCAATCAGAGCTCCCTCATCCGCATATTTCTTGACGGACTGGGACAGCGGATCCAGGGCAGAGCAGTCGATGTTGGAGTAGGCGGGAACCAGTGCGCACTTCTCGGTAAGGAAAGCATTTCCCTCCGGATCGCTCACCAGCCAGTTCAGGAAATCCTTGGCGGCCTGACGCTGTGCATCCGTTGTGTACTCCGAGGAGTCGATGAAGAAATACTTGGAGCCGCCGCCGACAAGCTTCTCATTCGATCCGTCGTCGGTGTTCTGCGGAACCGGCATCATGCCCATGTTGTCGGTATACTCATAGGCGTTGATCATGGACCAGTCCCAGTTGCCGCCGAACATGAAAGCGATCTCGCCCTCTGCCAGCTTCTGCTCGGAAACCTCGCGCTCTGCTGCGACCGGGGAGCCTGCCGCGTAGTTGTACTGCATCAGAACATCGAAGGTATCCATGAGCGACTCAAATTTCGCATTGCCGCTGATCGTCTCGGTCCCTGCCGTCAGTCCCTCGACATAGCTCTCCGGATCCGGCTGCTCCTCGATGAACTGTGCCAGATAGTGTGCCGCCAGAGACCAGTCCTCCTTCATGATGCCGACAGGAGAGGTCATGCCGCCGGCGGACAGCTCCTCCAGAAGAGCCTTGAACTCGTCCAGTGTCTTGTAATCCTCCGGGTTGAACTCCTCCCCGGTGATGGCTTCAATGGCGTCCGCGTTGTACATCAGACCTCTTGCCTCGATGCAGAGCGGGAAGCCGACCACCTTGTCGTTTACGCTGATGGCGTAATCCGTCTTGGACACCCAGTCCTCTCCGGAAAGATCGGTCGCATATTCGTCTGCCAGCGTGTAAACATCCTTTGCGTCAACCATGGCCATGGTGTAAGGATCGCCGGATGCATACTTCGTCGCGATGTGAGAGGCCACGGTGTCGCTGCTGTAGTAAATCTCTACATTGACGCCCTTCTCCGCGCTGTACTGCTCTGCCATCTCCACGAACTGATCCTGTACCTCCACCTTCGAATTGAAGATGGTGATGGAAACCTCTCCGTCCGCAGCAGCCGATGCAGACGACCCGTCGCTGCTGCCGCTGTCTCCGGAGCCTCCGCAGGCGCTGACGGAAACACACATCGCCGCCGCGAGCAGCATTGCCAATGTCCTTTTCTTCATATCCTTCCCTCCTTGTGCCCTCCGGCACTCTTTTCACTCGGAGCAGAGCCGATCGCTCTTTCTCCAAACTGCCCCTTTGTGATGAAGCCGTCCCCGCTGTCTTTCGTCAAATCACACCAAGGAACTGCGTTCATCCGCATTTCTGTTGTCTATGTTGTAACCATACTCCCGTCTCTTTTGTGTGTCAATCGTATGACATGTTTTTCGCCGTTTCTGCCAGTTTTAATCCTCTGTTTTTGTTAGAAAGTGCCTAAAGCCTGCCTTCTTCACATATATCAAACAATTGACATATTTTTTAAGTCTCCGCTGTGCGCAGGCAAAACCCGTCGCCAACGACAAATCGGAGCACCGCGTATTCCTGCGGTGCTCCGATCCTTCTGCGTACATTGCTGTATGACGGCTACACGGTTCCTCGCTCCACAAGGTGAACCGGCAGCACGATGCGCTTGGCCACGGTTCTGCCCTCTGCCGCATCCTGCAGCAGCTGTACGGCCTGTGCCGCCATTTCCTTGACCGGCTGATGGATGGTGGTGAGCTGCGGCGTTGTCAGGGACGCCACGTAGGAATCATCGAAGCCGATGATCTTCATCTGCTCCGGCACCCTCAGGCCGAGCCTGCTGCAGACCTGGAGCGTCTGGGCGCCGATGACGTCGCTGCTCGCGAACACGCCGTCTGTTTCCGGATTGTCCCGGAGGGTCCGTTCCAGGAGCTCCGCGTAGGCAAGATTTTCATATTCCTGCAGCCCCGGGTCGATCTCATAGCAGGACACACCCCTTGCCGCGCACACCTCGCGAAAGCCGACGGCCCGGTTGTCCGCCGGCAGCTCCAGGCTCCCGGCCGTGCTGCCCACCATCAGGATCCGGCGGCACCCTGCATCGATCAGACATTTCGCCGCCAGCTCGCCGCCGGTGCGGTTGTCGCATTCCACGGAGGCCGTGCCGTTTCCCAGGGCTCTCTCCATGGTGATGACCGGCACATTCATCTGAATGAACTCATCCACCGACATCGACCCGCTGAACAGAATGATCCCCGCCACACGGTTGCCGGTGCAGATGTCCAGATATTCCTTCTCGTTCTCTTCCTTCCCCTTCGTGTTGCACAGAAAGAGCCGGTACCCCCTTTTGAACGCCTCGTTCTCAATGTTGCTGATCATTTCCGTGAAATAAGGATGCCTTACGTGCGGAACGATCAGACCGATGGCGTTCGTGGTCTTCTTATGGAGGGAGCGGGCCACCTCATTCGGACGGTAATTCAGCTTTTTCATTGCGTCATATACACGTTTCCTGGCGTCATCACTGATGTATCCCCTGTTGTTCAATACCCGGGATACCGTCGTCACGGTAAGCCCCGCTTCTGCTGCAACATCTTTTATCGTAGCCACGTGATCACCTCCTCAATCGGAACAGAGAATTGTTCCGCGCAGCTGTCAATCGTTTGTTATATTCTTCATCATATCCAACCCCGCGGTTTCCTTCAATGGACATATTCCCCATGTTTTCACGTCCTCTTCTGTCCTACCTGACGAAAATAAGGCGCGGCGTGGTATACTCTTCCCTATGAATGAAAAAGTAATGCGCATTTGCGAATTCCATAAAATCACCGCTCTTCTGGAGGCCAATGCCACCTCCGATCCCGGCCGCGTACTCTGCCGGAATCTGGTCCCGATGACCGATCTTGCGGACATCGAATCGGCGCAGGCTCAGACCGAATCTGCCCTTGGATACCTGCTGCGCAGCGGCTCCATCAGCTTCGGCAGCAACCGGGATTTCTCGGATGCCTTCGGCGCCCTGCACATCGGCACCAGCCTCTCCATCGCAGAGCTGAATCAGTTCGCCTCCTTTCTCGAGAATGTGGCGCGCGTCCGCAGCCACGGCCCGGAGAACGAGGAGGATCCTCTCTATGACCTGTTCGGCTGCCTCGTTCCCCTCAGTCCCGCCGCGCAGGAGATCCGCCGCTGCATTGCGGGAGAGGACCGTCTCGCCGATGACGCCAGCCCCGAGCTGAAGAAGGTGCGCCGCGACATCGGCATCACAGACGACCGCATTCATGTTCAGCTGAACAAGCTGCTGAACCAGACACTTTCCTCCTACCTGCAGGACACGGTGGTCACCATGCGGGATGACCGCTACTGCCTCCCCATCAAGAGTGAGTACAAGAGTCAGGTGAAGGGGATCGTGCACGACCAGTCCTCCACCGGCTCCACGCTCTTCATCGAGCCGGCCTCCATTGTCGAGCTGGGCAATGCCATCCGTACCCTGCAGGTGCAGGAGAAACGGGAAGAGGAAAAGGTGCTGGCGGCACTCTCCTCCCTTCTTGCCGATCATCTCATTGCCCTGCGGGATGACTGCGCCAACATGACGCAGCTGGATTTCATCTTCGCAAAGGCCAGACTCGCCCTTGCGCAGAATGCTGTGCGCCCCGTGTTCAACGATGCCTGCCGCATCGAGATCCGCAGAGGGCGGCATCCGCTGATCGATCCGAAGAAGGTCGTTCCCATCGACCTTTCCATCGGCGATTCCTATGACATGATCATCGTCACCGGCCCCAATACCGGCGGCAAAACCGTAACCCTGAAAACGGTCGGGCTGTTCGAGCTCATGGGGATGGCCGGGCTTCACATCCCCGCCCAGGAGCACAGCGAGCTCTCCTTGTTCCGGGAGGTCTATGCGGACATCGGCGATGAGCAGAGCATTGAGCAGAGCCTCTCCACCTTTTCCTCCCACATGACCGCCATCGTGGACATCCTGCGGCGGGCGGACAGGCGGTGCCTTTGCCTCTTCGATGAGCTCGGCAGCGGCACAGACCCCACGGAGGGAGCGGCTCTTGCCATTTCCATCCTGAACTTCATGCACACGCGGAAGATCACAACCCTTGCCACCACACACTATGCCGAGCTCAAGCTCTATGCCATGAAGACGGACGGCATTGTCAATGCCAGCTGTGAATTCGACGTCGAGACGCTCCAGCCCACCTACCGGCTCCTGGTCGGCATTCCCGGCAAGAGCAATGCCTTTGCCATTTCCCAGAAGCTCGGTCTCCCCGGCTACATCATCGAAACGGCCCGGGAGCAGCTCAGTCAGGAGACCCAGAGCTTTGAGGATGCGCTTTCCGAGCTCGAGGATGCCAGGCGGCGGAACGATAAGGAGCGCCTTGCTCTGGAGCACATGAAGGAGGAGCTGGAGCAGCGCAGCCGCGTACTCTCGCAGCGCGAGAGTTCTCTGGAGGAGAAGCGCCGGAAAATTCTTGACCAGGCGAACGAAAAGGCGCGCAACATTCTCCAGGATGCCAAGGATCAGGCGGACAGTGCCATTTCCGCCATCCGCAGGAGCAGCAGGGGTGCGGACATGACCGCCATGGAGCACACGCGGACGAGCCTTCGTGAGAAGGTTTCCGCAAAGGAGAAGCGTCTGCAGAAGCCTGCGGAGCAGCCCCCGAAGACCTCCCGGCTCAAGCCCGCCGATCTGCACATCGGTGATCTCGTAAGGGTGCTCTCCCTCGGCATGCAGGGCACGGTGACCAAGCTTCCGGACCGCCAGAATAAGGTCGGTGTCCAATGCGGCATCATGAATTCACAGATTCCTCTGGCGGATCTGGCGCTCATCGACGAGGATACCGGCATGGCCATTGATTCCAGAGCCAAGCGCAGGACGGCCAGCGCCCTCAAGCGTGCCTATGAGAATCAGTCCGGCCGGCTCTCTTCCGGCGGAATGGACCTCTCCCGGGCAATGAACATCTCTCCTGAGATCAATCTCCTCGGCATGACAACCGATGAGGCCATCATGGCACTGGATAAATACCTGGACGATGCGCGCCTGTCCCACCTGGACAGCGTCCGCGTGGTTCACGGCAAGGGAACCGGCGCGCTTCGCAGCGCCGTCCAGAACTACCTTCGCCGGCAGACCTGGGTGCACGGCTACCGCACCGGAGATTTCGGCGAGGGCGATGCCGGCGTCACCATTGTCACTCTTTGATCCGCTGCGCTCTGCTCCGGCAGCACCGTCCGCGCCGTGCGGAAAAGGAAAGGGAAATGAACACGATATGGCTGTGAATAAGCAGAAAATACTGATCGTGGACGATGATGCCAACATTGCAGAGCTCATCAGTCTCTATCTCAACAAGGAATGCTACGACACGGACATTGCAGAGGACGGTGAGCAGGCCCTGCACAAATTTTCCTCCTATGCGCCGGATCTGATCCTGCTGGACCTCATGCTGCCGGGCATCGACGGCTATCAGGTCTGCCGGGAGATCCGCACCCTGTCCCAGACCCCCATCATCATGCTCAGCGCAAAAGGCGAGGTTTTTGACAAGGTTCTCGGGCTGGAGCTGGGTGCCGATGACTACATGGAAAAGCCTTTTGATTCCAAGGAGCTGGTGGCCAGAGTCAAGGCCGTTCTGCGCCGCGCGCATCAGCAGCCGAAGCCTGCGGAGAGTACCGCCTCGGATGACAGGGCCGCCGTCTATCCCGATCTGACCGTGAACCTGACCAATTATTCCGTCACCTACATGGGACAGAATCTGGACATGCCGCCCAAGGAGCTCGAGCTCCTCTATTTTCTGGCCTCTCAGCCCAACCGCGTCTTTACGCGCGAGCAGCTTCTGGATCAGATCTGGGGATATGAATACATCGGAGACACCCGAACGGTCGATGTCCACATCAAGCGCATCCGTGAGAAGATTCACGATCATGCCGCCTGGCGGATCACAACCATCTGGGGGATCGGCTACAAATTTGAAGCGAGCATCCGTCCGTGAGAAGAACCATCTATCTGAAATTCATATTGGCCTACGCCCTGTTCGCTGTCTTCGGCTTCATTGTAGTCGCCACCTTCGTCTCCAGCATGACCATGGACCAGGTGCGGCAGAAGACGGCCAGCTCCCTCTACCGCGAGGCCACCACCATCGCCGACACCTACGCCGCAGAGCTCTACAGCTCGGAAACCTCCCTTGACAGCGTCTACAAGCAGCTCAGCTCCCTCGGCACCTTTCTGGATGCCGACATCATGGTGCTGAATCCGTCCGGACGCATCGTCGTGGACAGCCGGGAGCACATTGACCCGGAAACCGAGGTCCGCATAGACGGCTTCGATCCGTCGGTTTTCTCCGGAAGCCTGTACATTGAGGGAGATTTCTGGGGATATTACGAGGATGACCGCCTCTCCGTGCTGGCTCCGATTACGCGGGATTACAAGACCAACGGTTATGTCGTCATCCACACCTCCCTGCACGGATTGTGGGAGGAGGCCAACAGCCGGCTGAACATTTCCTACATTGAGCTGCTGATCCTGCTCCTTCTCTCCCTCATTGTTCTGATTTTCTTCACCGAAATCGTATACCTTCCTCTGCGCCGCATCACCAAGGCCACCGAGCAGTATGCAGCCGGCAACATGCACTATGAGCTGACCGCCGAAAGCGACGATGAAATCGGGTACCTCGCCGCCTCCTTGAGCTACATGGCGCGAAAGGTCGCGGCTTCCGAGGATGATCAGAAGAAATTCATCGCCAATGTCTCGCATGATTTCCGCTCGCCCCTGACCTCGATCCGCGGCTTCCTGCAGGCCATGCTGGACGGCACCATTCCGCCTGAAATGCATGACAGGTATCTGCGTCTGGTCCTGAACGAAACCGACCGTCTCACCAAGCTGACCAACGATCTCCTTTCGCTCAACAATCTGAACACCAGGGGAATGATGCTCAACTGCACCGATTATGACATCAACGGCAGCATCCGGCAGGTCGCTGCCTCCTTCGAGCAGACCTGCCTTTCCCGCGGCGTCACGCTGGAGCTGGTTCTCACCGGCGACGTTCTCTACGTCAACGCCGACCAGGACCGCATTCAGCAGGTTC
Organism: Clostridium sp. CAG:302; assembly: GCA_963657295.1. GTDB lineage: Bacteria > Bacillota > Clostridia > Lachnospirales > Lachnospiraceae > CAG-791. The sequence continues at coordinate 23,590 of CAVKMX010000006.1, read as the reverse complement.
TGTACAATCTTCTGGACAATGCCATCAAATTCAGCCGGAACGATACCTCTGTGCGCATCGAAACCTCGGAGAAGCACCGCAAGGTTTTCGTCTCCGTCAAGGATCACGGCATCGGGATCCCTACCGGCGAGCAGAGTGCCATTTTCGACCGTTTTTACAAAACCGACCTCTCGCGCGGCAGAGATAAAAAAGGGACAGGCCTGGGCCTGTCCATCGTCCGGGAAATTCTCCGGGCACATAATGAGAACATCAATGTCATTTCCACGGAGGGCGTCGGCTCCGAATTCATCTTTTCTCTCCGGCGCTCCCAGCTCAATGATGAATTGGAATAGCACCTGATGGAACGGCTGATGCCGTTCCATCAGGTGGCGAGTGGGGCTTTTCGCCCCCACTCGCTGCTGGATGTGAATTCGCCTTCGCGAATTCACATCCGCACACAACGGCTGATGCCTGATCACCCGCGTGACCGCAGCTTCTCCACGTATTCCGCGAGGCGCCCCAGCGCCTTTTTCAGGCTGTCGATGGAATACGCATAGGAAATCCGCAGATACCCTTCCCCGCAGTCGCCGAAGGCGGTTCCGGGTACAATGGCAACCTTCTCCTCCCGCAGGAGATCCGTCGCGAATTCATCGCTGCTCATCTCGAATTCTTTGATGCAGGGGAATACATAGAAGGCCCCTTCGGGCTCGAAGCACGGGATTCCCATCTCCTCCAGCATATAGAGCACGAAGCGCCGTCTCTCATCGTAGGATTCGCGCATCTTGCGCACATCCTCGTCGCCGTTCCGGAGTGCCTCCACGCCTGCATACTGCGAGGTGGTCGGTGCGCACATGATGCAGTACTGGTGGATCTTGATCATCTGCCGCACGATGTCCGCCGGACCGCAGGCATAGCCAAGGCGCCAGCCGGTCATGGCATAGGCCTTGGAAAAGCCGTTGATCAGGATGGTTCTCTCCTGCATGCCGGGAAAGCTCGCGATGGAAACGTGCTGCTTCCCGCCGTAGGTCAGCTCGCTGTAGATTTCGTCCGAGATCACCACGAGGTCGTTCCGCACGATGATCGGCACCAGCTTCTCCAGGTCCTCCCGTTCCATGATGGCACCGGTGGGATTGTTCGGGAACGGCATCACGAGAATCTTTGTCTTCGGCGTAATTGCCTTCTCCAGCTCCTCCGGCGTTAGGCGGAACCGGTTCTCCTCCTTGAGCTCAATGATCACCGGAACGCCGTCTGCCATCACAACACAGGGCTCATAGGACACGTAGGAGGGCTGCGGGATCAGCACCTCATCCCCGGGGTTGAGCAGGGCGCGCATGGCAAGGTCGATGGCCTCCGAGCCGCCGACGGTGACGAAAATTTCCGAAAGATAGTGGTAATCCAGATGCTGCGTCCGCTTCATATAAGCCGCAATTTCCTTACGCAGCTCGGTCAGTCCGGAATTGGAGGTGTAGAAGGTCCTCCCCTTTTCCAGCGAATAGATGCCCTCATCCCGAATGTGCCAGGGCGTATCGAAATCCGGCTCGCCCACGCCCAGCGAGATGACATCCTTCATGTCCGCAACGATATCAAAAAACTTACGGATTCCGGATGGCTTCAGCGAAGCGGCCTTGTCTGCAATCAAATCCTCTCTCATGGTGTCACAATCTCCCTGGTATCCTCGCACTTCTTGTCCATGATGGTTCCGTGATCCTTGTAGCGCTTCAGAATGAAGTGCGTCGTGGTCCCCAGCACGGTGTCCAGGGTGGACAGCTTGTGCGTGACAAAGCCGGATACCTCCTTCAGCGTTTTCCCCTCCAGAATCACCATGAGATCGTAGCCGCCGCTCATAAGATAGACGTTGCTGACCTCCGGATACTTATAGATACGTTCCGCGATCTCTTCAAAGCCCTGACCTCTCTGGGGCGCGACCCGCACCTCAATCAGTGCGGTCACCCGCTCCACACCGGTCTTATCCCAGTTGATCATGGTGTGATACCCGCAGATGATGCCGTCGGTCTCCATCTCTGCCAGTGCCGCGGCCACCTCGGTTTCCTCTGTCCCCAGCATAATGGCCAGCTCCTTTAAGCCGACGCGGCTGTTCTTCTCAATGATGGTCAGAATTCTCTCTTTCAGCGTGTTCATGCAATCCGCTCCTTCCTCCTGTATGGTTCCGCGCCTGCAGCGTGTCTGCGGCACTCCTGCAGCCGGCGTCTCCCTGTATGCAATGTCTGCGCATCTGCCCGGTTCCGGGAGCCTTACCGCGACAGATACCGAAAGAGTGAGTCCGGCTCCGGGCGGTTCAGACTCTGCTCCTCTCCGGCATTGGCCAGCACCTTCTCCCTGCCCCGCTGCAGCGCTCCGATCCGTGCCGCTGCAAAGCCCCTCTCTCTCAGCCGCAGGGCCGCATTCTCTCCGTCCTCCACCGCCGCGAGGAGAAATCCCTGTGCGCTCATCTGATACGGATGGACGCCGCAGGCATCCGCCAGCTCCACCGTCTCCTGCCGGATGGGAATGGCCGGCAGCTCCGCCGTCAGGCCGTTCCACCCTCCCCGGCCCGTATCGGCGAAATCCCACAGCGCGGCATAAACGCCGCCCTCGGCCGCCGCCTTCAGCCGAAGAGGAACGATCCCCTCCTCCCGCATGGTGCAGAGTGCCGGCAATACCGACAGCGTCTCCTTCATCCGCCGTGACTTCTCCAGGAACTGCATCGGGAAACGCTTCTCCAGCTCCTGCTGCCGTGCGGCGCACAGAATCACCGTCCCGGACTGTCCGGCCGTGCCGACGGCCAGAAGATCTCTGCCCTTTTCGTCTCCCTGCGGCCGGTTCCTTCGTTCCGCTGTCTCCTCGCGGGGAAATATCGGCTGCTGTCCCGACACGCAGGCGGTGACCACCGGTCTGGTCACCGCAGCGGTCACTGCTCCGTGAAAATTCCCAATGAAGACTCCCGTCTCTGCGGCAGAGACTCCCAGCGCATCGGTGATCGCCCGCAGCAGTGCTTCACTGCTGCCCTCCGGCAGAAAAACCTCCGCCTGCAGACAGGCCGGCACCACATTGCTGCAGGCAAGTGCGTTTGCGGCTCCCGTCACCGCCAGCGAGGCGGACAGTCCCGCCAGCTCCTCCTCTGCCGCATCCGCCGGCGTCGGAATCGAATACGTATGTACGGCCGCCTGCCCTGCCCCGTCCTCTGCTCCGTCAAGGGGGCGCCAGACATTCCGAAACCGCTTCACCGCAGAGCGGTCGAAAACATTCGCATCCAGACTCCCGGAGCGCAGGATCACGGTGTTCCTCCTTCCGCGTCCCCGGTACCTGCATCGGCTGATTCGGCATCGCCTCCCTCTGCCTGACTGATGGCGGCATTTGCCGCATCCTGCGCCTTCTCCATGGCCGTTGTGGTATCCAGGCCCTGGGCCAGTGCATCTGCATAAGCGGCATTTGCCGCATCCTGTGCCTGGTTGGTCAGCTCATCCGTCTGCGTGGAATCCACTCCGGCTGCCGCATCGGCCGCTGCGGTCTTAATGGCATCCACATCCCCGGAGGCAATGGCATCCTTCAGCGCCTGCGTCACATTTCCGGCGGTTCCGACCTTCACATAGGTGGGCGACATGCTGTAATTGCTGTTGTTGAAGATCTCCTTGCTCTGCTCTGCGCCATCCACCGTGACGACCTTCCACAGCCTTGCCGTCAGCCCGTCGTGTCCTGCCGTCGTCTGCACGGTACCGACGGCCAGCGACGCATCTTCTTTGATTTTGTAACCCTCCGAGGGTGTTTCCGAGAGCGTTTCACTGACAAAGGAAACCTTGCGGTTGGAAGCTCTGGTCTCCACACCGTATATGGTGAAGGTAATCGTCCCGTTGTAGGCAGAGCCCTCAATGTAGACGGTGCTGCTCAGATTGTTGGTGAACCGGAAATCCATCCCGGCCGATTCCGCAATGGCCGCATCCGCAGAAGGGTCCACGTAGGTGACGATCATGGAGTGATTGTGCCGCTCCGTCACGTTCAGCTCTGCCCGGATCACCGCATTGTACAGCGTAGTGGACACCTGACAGATTCCTCCGCCGAAGCTCTCCACCACCTCGTCTCCCACATAGGAGCCTGCCAGGGCATATCCGTTTTCCTCCGTAAAGGGCGTGATGGTGTTCAGCATGGAGAAGCTCTCCCCCGGTGCCAGCGTCATTCCGTTGATCATGGTGCAGGCATTGGCGATATTCTTGGACCGGGCGGCGTTGGACTGCGAATAGGAGGTGGAGAAGGTCCCCAGAACCGAGGTCAGCTTCTGCAGCTCCTCCACGGTGGTCGCCGGCTCTGTTTCCTCCATGTCCAGATCGATCGTCGCATCCTCTCCGTTCCATTCGGTCGTAAGGAAGCTGATGATCTGCCGAACCGATTCCTCCTCATTGATCCGGATGCCGCTGCTGCCCTCCGTATATTGAAATCCGCCGCCGGACCGCGTCATGGAAGCCTCCACTGCCTCCACGTTCCATTCGGAGCAGTTGTTTTCGATGAAGGTTCGGATCTGCTCCTCATCGAACGAGAGCTCCAGCGAGAATTCCGCGCCGTTGTGCTCCAGATCCTTGGCCTGCTTGTACCTCGCAATGATGTTGGCCGCGTGCCCGTACCGGACAATGGTATCCACCACCTCGCTGTTGCTCCAGGTAAGTCCCAGATTCCCTGCACGGACGGTTACGTTCTCATCGCCCATTCCGTGAAGCGTAATGATCGCCGCCCTGCGCTCGTCCAGAAGCTCCTGCGCGACCGCCTCCACCTCATCCCGGGTCATTCCCGAAAGGTCTGTCCCCTCCAGAGAAATGCCGCTCTGCACCGTGTTCGCCGTTCCCTCCGCCGTCTGTGTCACCTCAGCGGCCGATACGCTCGCCACGAGAAGCGGAAGGATCATGGCAAGGACCAGAATCCCCGCAATCACCGCCGCTATGATCTGCTTCTTTTTTCTGCCCCGCATACGAATTGGTTCCCTGTCCTTCTGTGCGCAGTGCGCAGCGCCCATTACAGCCCTCTCCCTGCGCCAATCTTTCTGTTCAAAAACATAACTTTCATTATATCGATTTCCCGCGGCAGCGGCAACCGTCCTCTCCCTGCACCTCTGCAGATCCTCTGTGTCTGCACCGCATCACTTTTCCTGTAACACAGGACGGCCTCTGCGCGTATGTATCCCCGTAAGCCACAACAACCCCCGCCTGCCGTCAGGAAACCGGCAGACGGAAAACACAGCAAAGCCGCAGACGGACGTTTCCGCGGCACAGGGAGGTAACTATGAAGGACAATCTGACCAATCTGAATGGAATGCATGCACTGGATGAGATGACGCTCGAGCAGGTTTCCGGCGGCTGCCTTGTCTCCGTTCCGAGCGCGACTCCGCGCAAAACCGCTTCCGCACAGTCCGCGGCAGTGCAGCTGCCCGGCAGCATCCTGCTGGCAAAAATCACTCCTCCCGACATCTTCTGGAAGTGACGCCGGCCGCGGGATTCCTCTGCTGTCCTGTGGTTACAGTACATTCGCCAGCCAAACGACAGGGTGGCGGAGAATGTCCGGGTCCAGGGCCTTGC
>CAVKMX010000006.1:6085-18000 GCA_963657295.1 Clostridium sp. CAG:302 | reverse complement strand
GCTAGGTCCGAGGATGGAGCGAGAGCGTCCCAGGACCGGACAACTCCGCCAGGATCCGTCGTGGCTGGCGCCTGTACAGTAACGTCCTGCGTGCCTGGCCTTCGCCCGGCACACGGTCCTCATTGACGAACCCTCCCGTGCGCCTTATAGTTAAAGGGAGAAGACAAGGCAAGGGCGCCTCCTAGGAGGTCTCTTTGTCTTGTCTTTTTCCATCAGAGGGCAGGATACCAAACGGCAGAGGTAGGTTATGGAAGGTTTGATTCAGCATGAGGCACAGATTAACCAGCAGCTCGCACGATACGGTGTGAAATTCGGCATCTACAAGAACGGCACCTTTCAGGAGCGCCTGTTCCCTTTCGATCCGCTTCCCCGCATCATTTCCGCAGCAGAGTGGGGCCCGCTGGAGGCAGGCCTTCGTCAGCGCGTGCGTGCCCTCAATCTGTTCCTGCGCGACATCTACGGCGAGAAGAGAATCCTGCGCGACGGCGTGGTCCCGGAGGATTTCGTATACCGTTCTCCCGGATATCTGGCGCAGTGCGAGGGAATTCTGCCCCCCGGCGGGGTCTACAGCCACATCTCCGGCATTGACCTTGTCAAGGGAAAGGACGGAGAGTGGTATGTGCTCGAGGACAATCTGCGCATTCCGTCCGGCGCGAGCTATCCCCTGATTGCACGGAATCTGTGTCGGCGCGCGAGCCCCAAGACCTTCCGCCGCTGCAATGTTCTGGACAACCGGGGCTACGGAAAGCTCCTGCGGCAGACCATGGACAGCGTGAACACCGGCGGCATCAACGTGGTCTTTACCCCGGGAAGATACAACGCCGCCTATTTTGAACACTCGTATCTTGCCGAACAGGCCGGTGCGGTTCTGGCCGAGGCCGGCGATCTGTATGTCAAGGATGCCCGCCTCTATTACCGCTCCACCAGCGGCGATCAGCAGGTAGGTGCGCTCTACCGCAGGGTCAGCGATGAGTATATGGATCCTCTCACCTTTGAGCCGGACTCCCTCATCGGAATCCCGAATCTCATGAGTGCCTACCGCGCCGGGAATGTGGCGGTTCTGAATGCCTTCGGGAACGGTGTCGCGGATGACAAGGGAATCTATTATTTTGTTCCCAAGATGATCGCCTACTATCTGGATGAGGAGCCGATTCTCCATAACGCGCCCACCTATCTTCCCTTCTATCCCGAGGACCGCGACTACGTCCTCTCCCACATCGATTCTCTGGTGGTGAAGGATGTCGCGGAGGCCGGAGGCTACGGCGTTGTCTTCGGGAGCAAGCTGGATTCCGACGGCCTTGCGGATCTTGTCCGCCTCATCCGGGAGCAGCCGCGGCGGTTCATCGCACAGGAGGTCATCGACTTCCAGGATCTTCCGATCATGGAAAAGGGCGAGCAGGTAGAACGAAAGGCCGACCTTCGTGCCTTTGTCCTCTCCAGTGCAGAGGATACGAAGGTCTGGCCGAGCGGATTGACACGCTTCTCACGCAATCCGGACAGCTTCATCGTGAATTCTTCTCAGGGAGGAGGTTTTAAGGACACATGGGTCATGTCGCATTGAGCACGCAAAACCGTCTGTTCTGGCTGGGACGGTACAATGAAAGAGTGTATACCACCATTCAGTTCATGCTGGAGCAGTTTGACCGGACCATTGACGGACAGCTCCCGGATTATCCCGCCATCTGTGAGCAGCTCGGCATTCCCTGTGATTACACGGATGCCGAGGATTTCTGCCGCCGCTTCGTCTTCGACGCGTCCTCTCCGGTGTCCGTGGCCTCCAGTGTCGAGAGCATGCTCGGAAACGGCATGGTCCTGCGGGAGATTCTCTCAACGCCCACGCTGGCCTATCTGCAGATGGCGAACAACGCCATGGAGCTCGCCTCCAAGAGTGACGGCCCCGGAATTCAGCTGCAATGGGTTCTGGATGACATCATGGCCTTCCGCGGCAGCATGGATGATTCCATCGAAAACGAAAAGGCGCGGAACATCGTAAAGGCCGGCGCCATTGCGGAGCGTCTGAGCCTCATGCTGCGTCTGAACTGGCACACCGCCTCCGTTCCGCGCGAGCTGCGCAAGCTCCTCAACCGTCTGTACAAGACCGATCTCCCCACCGACCCTTCTGCACTGGAGGTCATCACGAAGGAGGTCATTGACAAAGAGCCGCAGGATCGGAAGCTCCTGCTGCGCAGCATCGAGGAACTGTTCCAGGTATGAGGCAGCACTTACAGTTTGATTATGACGTTCTCCTGGAGTTCGATGCGCCGGCAGCGCAGCACGCCTTTGTGCTGCGCTGCCTTCCGCCCTCTTATCCAGGTCAGGAGATCCGGGATGCAGCACTGCGGCTGGAGCCGTATGCGCCCTGGCGCCTGCAGCGGGATGCCTTCGGCAATCTTCTGCAGGTCGGCCGGCTGGACAAGCCGCACAAAATGTTCCATTATACAGTGAGCGGCCGCGCGGTCACGGACCGGACGGCTTACCGACAGGAGGAATCGGCGGGGTTCTACCGCTATCCCTCCTGTTATACGTTGCCCTCCGCTCCGCTTACGGATTTTCTGCACACGCTTTCTCTCCCCGCGGCAGAGAGGGCGCGCGCATGGCAGCTGAGTGAGGCGGTGCGCGCGCATCTGCAGTATACGCCCGGCGTCACCGGCACCGGCACCACCGCGGCCGAGGCCTTTGCGAAGGGAGCCGGTGTCTGTCAGGATTACGCCCATGTCTATCTGGCTCTGGCCAGGCAGGCCGGCCTCACCGTCCGCTACTGCAGCGGGCTGACCGTCGGCGAGGGCGCCAGCCATGCGTGGTGCGAGGTACAGCTGGACGGCATCTGGCGCGGCATTGACCCGACAAGAGGCCTCTGGACGGATGAGAGCTATCTGCGGTTTAATGTAGGAAGAGATTTCGCGGATTGTCCTATGGAACGCGGCATATTCACCGGGGCTGCCGGTCAGCGGCAGCGCATTCAGATGCGGGTACGGTCCGTCCTGTGATGACCTGCCTTCCCGTGCGGACGCCGCAAAACAGAAGGCGCACCATCTTTACAGGAAAGGCAGACAGAATGATTGCACAGGTTCTAAATGTTCCGCTTGCCGTCGGCGAGGAGCTTACGATCCGGAAACAGCGGATCGGCGCCGGCGATAAGCGGATCTGTATTGTCACGGGAACACACGGCGATGAGCTGGAGGGGCAGTACGTCGCGTGGCGGCTGGCCCGCATACTGCAGGACAACATTGCCGCCCTTCACGGCATTGTCGACATCTATCCGGCCCTGAACCCCCTGGGGATCAGCACGATGACCCGCGGAATTCCCCAATGCGATCTGGACATGAACCGAACCTTCCCTGGAAGCGATCACGGCAGCCAGTCCGAATACATTGCCCATGAAATCGTGCGGGACATGGCCGGCGCAGACGTCTGCATCGACATCCATGCGAGCAACATTTATCTGCGCGAGCTGCCCCAGGTCCGCATCAACGTGAACACCGCAGACCGGCTCGTTCCTCTGGCACAGCATCTGAACATGGATCTTCTCTGGATTCACGCCGCCGCCACCGTGCTCGAATCCACACTGGCCTACAGCCTCAACAGTCTGAATACACCGACCCTCGTCGTCGAGATGGGCATCGGCATGCGCGTCACCCGGGAATACGGCGACCAGCTGATCGCCGGCATCCTCTCCCTGATGTCGCATCTTGGCATGTGGACGGCACCGGTCGTTCCGGTGTCTCCTCCGATCATCAGCTCCGACGGCAGTGTCTCCTTCCTCAATGCAGATCGCCCCGGACTGTTCTTTCCCACCGCAGTCCACGGATCCCGCGTTGCCAGAGATCAGGAAATCGGGATCATCGCCGATCCTCTGACCGGAGCCGTCAGCCAGACGCTGCGCGCACCGGCTGCCGGTCTTCTGTTCACTCTGCGGGAATATCCGATCGTCTATGAAGGTTCTCTGATCGCGCGCATTTTAGGAGGCAGTCTGTGAGAGAAGCAACTCTGTTTACGCTGGAAACACCCTACCGTCAGCCGCTTCCTGTCAAGGGCTGGTTTTTCGGCAATCCCGACAAAAAGAGCCTTGCCGTAATGGGAGCCCTGCGCGGCAATGAAATTCAGCAGATGTACATCTGCGGACGTCTCATCCGCACCCTCACGCAGCTCGAGGAAGAGGGGAAGCTCTCCGAGGAGTGCGGCATTCTGGTCGTTCCGTGCGCCAACCAGTTCTCCATGAACGTGGGGAGCCGGTTCTGGGCAGCGGACAAAACCGACATCAACCGCATGTTCCCCGGGTATGAGCTCGGAGAGACCACCCAGCGGATCGCCGCCCGCATCTTTGCCGCGCTTCAGGGCTACCGCTACGGCATTCAGCTGGCCAGCTTCTATCTGCCGGGGGATTTCCTCCCTCACGTGCGCATGATGGAGACCGGCTACCAGCACACAGAGGAGGCCGACGCATTCGGACTGCCCTACGTGCTGCTGCGCACGCCGCAGCCCTATGACACCACCACCCTCAATTACAACTGGCAGATCTGGAATACGCAGGCCTTCTCGCTCTATACCCGGGAGACCGACTCCATCGACCCGGATACGGCGGCCCAGGCCCAGGAGGCAATTCTTCGATTCCTGCAGGAAAAGGGACTGGGACAGACCGACGCCGCACCGGCCACGGCGCCCTCCATCCTGGTAAGGGAGAGCAGCCTGGATACCATTCTGTCCTCTGCAGGCGGTCTTCTTCTGCGCCGCAGAATCCCCGGAGACTTCGTGCAGGCCGGAGACCTGCTGGGCGAAATTCTGGATCCTTGCACCGACACCATTCTCGAAGAGCTGCACGCCGGACGAAGCGGCCGGGTTTTCTTTGCTCACAAGGCACAGCTGATCGGCGGGCACGAGGTGGCCTACCGCATCGTCGGATGATTTCCGCCAGGAGATACTATGACCTTAATCCGCAGATTTCTGCCCTACCTTGCCAAATACAGACGCATTCTGTTTCTCGACCTTTTCTGCGCTGCTCTGACGACGCTGTGCGATATCGTTCTGCCCAAGATCATCAGCGTTCTGACGAACTCCGCCATGGGCGTCGGCATCACGCTGACGACGGGCATCGTTCTGAAGCTGGCCCTCCTGTACCTGGTGCTGCGCCTCATTGATGCTGCCGCATCCTACTTTATGTCCGGCATCGGCCACATCATGGGCGTGCACATTGAAACGGACATGCGCCGGGATGCTTTTGATCATCTGCTGCGTCTGGACCACACCTATTACAACAACACGAAGGTCGGCACCATCATGGGGCGCATCACCAACGATCTTTTTGATGTGACGGAATTCGCGCATCACTGTCCGGAGGAATTCTTTATTGCCGCCATCAAAATTACCGTTTCGTTCATCATCCTCTGCCAGGCCAGTGTTCCGCTGACGCTGGCGGTTTTCGCCTGCGTCCCCCTTATGGCCATCGTGTCCGCCTTTCTGAATCTCCGTCTGTGTGAGCGGTTCCGCCAGCAGCGCGTGCAGATCGGCGAGCTCAACGCTTCCATCGAGGACTCGCTTCTGGGGCAGAGTGTGGTCAAGGCCTTCGCCGCAGAGGAGGAGGAACGCCGGAAATTCGACGCCAGCAACAAGCGCTTTGAGGAGATCAAGACCCTCAGCTATTACGCCATGGCGGCCTTCAATACCTCCACGAGGCTTTTCGACGGGCTGATGTATCTGGTCGTCATTCTGGCCGGGGGCCTCTCTCTGGTTTCCCATCGGATCAATGCGGGGGATCTGGTTGCCTACATTCTCTATGTCACCACCCTGATTGCCACCATCCGGCGGATCGTAGAGTTCGCCGAGCAGTTCCAGCGCGGCATGACGGGAATCGAGCGCTTTACGGAGATCATGGATACCCCCGTTGCCATTCAGGACGCCGCGGATGCGGTTCCCTTCGTACCGGGCAAGGGGGAAATCCGGTTCGAGCATGTGAGCTTCGAATACCCCGATGATCACAACCGCGTGCTGCGGGATGTGAGTCTTACCATCGGTGCCGGTGAACGCCTCGCGCTGGTGGGGCCTTCCGGCGGCGGCAAAACAACGCTGTGCAATCTGATTCCCCGCTTTTACGAGCCTACCGGCGGCAGGATCTGCATCGACGGCCAGGATATCTCTCATGTGACCTTAAAGAGCCTGCGGGACAGAATCGGCATTGTGCAGCAGGATGTTTATCTTTTCAGCGGCTCCGTTGCGGACAACATCGCCTACGGAAGGCCCGGTGCCTCACCGGAGGACATCCGGCAGGCCGCACGTCTTGCCAGAGCGGACGACTTCATCCAAAGGCTCAGGGATGGCTACGACACCTACATCGGCGAGCGCGGTGTAAAGCTCTCCGGCGGACAGCGCCAACGCATTGCCATTGCCAGAGTGTTCCTCAAGAATCCGCCCATCCTCATCCTGGATGAAGCCACCAGCGCGCTGGACAATGAAAGCGAGATTCTGGTCGGCCGGAGTCTGGAGAAGCTCGCCCACGGCAGGACAACCCTCACCATTGCCCACCGGCTGACGACGATCCGGAACTATGACCGCATTCTGGTGCTGGGCGAGGACGGCATTGAAGAATCCGGAACGCATGAAGAGCTGCTGGCAAAGAAGGGGATCTACTACCGCCTCTGGAATCAGATTCCAGAGCAGGCCGCAGAATGATACAGACGGATAACGGTTCCGAACCAAAAACTCGCTGCACAGCAGCGGAAAGGAAGTGACTGTTCTATGGGACAAAGGCTTACAAGGGGAGATGTTGCCAAGATTGAGGCAGAGATTGAAATGCGGAAGGTGGAGCTGCGCCCCAAGCTGACCGCCGCCGTTGCCGAGGCGGCCGCCCAGGGTGACCGCTCGGAAAACTTTGAATACTACGCGGCCAAAAAGGAAAACGGACACAACAACAGCCGCATCCGTTATCTGGAGCGCATGCTGCGCACCGCGGAGATCGTGGAGGATGCCCCTGCGGATGAGGTCGGTGTGGATAAGGAGGTCCGGATCTATATCCCGGAGGACGATGAGGAGGAGGTTTATACGCTGGTGACGCCGATCCGAGCCGATTCCCTTCACAACATTGTCAGCATCGAGTCCCCGATCGGCAGGGCTCTGGTGCATCATCATGTGGGTGATGTCGTCACCATCCGGGTGAGCGATTCCTTTTCCTATAAAGCAGAAATCCGGGAAATCAGAAATTCTGATTCCGCCGGATCCCTGGATATCTCTGCCTTTTGATGCCTCGGCTACTGCAGCCGATATACCTTCACGCCGTGTGCCGGAACATCGGCCTTTATCACACCGCCTTCGGCGGTGTGATTTGTTTTATCCCAGAGCTCATGGAGCAGCAGCTTCGAGGGAACACTCCCATCCTCCTGCTCCAGCCCGAGCTCTGCAAAGCTCACGCTCCGGCTGCCGTCCTCATCGGAGAGGTTGAACAGCGCCGCCGTCAGATGTCCGTCACCGCAGTCCGTGCTGACCCAGACGGCCAGCTCCTCATTCCGCAGGATCTGCCGTCCGTAATGGGTGCCGTCGTTCAGATCCAGAATCTCCTTGTTGGTCAGAAGCCGCAGCTCCGCATCGCTCAGCTTCGTCAGCTCGCCGCCGATCATCAGAGGTGCCCCGAACAGATTCCACAGCGTCAGCATCGTGCGCAGCTCATCCCCTGTGAAATTCGACCGCCTCTCATCGCAGAAGGTCTTCCCGATAACGCCGATGGGCAGCATGTCGCAGTCCGGATAGCAGCCGCAGGCCACATGGTCCTGCCATTTCTCGCAGCGTTCGAACATCCCGCGCAGCAGCGGCCAGCTGTCCCAGAAATCATCCGTGATCCGCCACATATTCGCATTCTTCGCATAAAACCATGCGCGTTCCACATGCGCCGGTCCCGGCGAAAGGGACAGGACGATCGGCCGGCCCGTCTTCATGATCGCACGGTGGATCATCTCCGTTTCATGCCAGCCGGAGAATTCCTGCACCGCATTCCCGTCGGGGTACAGTCTGGAATCACAGATGTCGTCGCATTTGATGAAATCGACGCCCCAGTCCGCATACATCTGAATCAGACCGTCGTAATAAATCTGTCCCTCCTGTGTATTCCGGACACCGTACATGTCCGGATTCCACGGGCAGATCGAGGTCGGATCCGCCACCTTGTCCGCCGTCGTATCCGTTCCCAGAATCGGCAGATGCTCATATGCCGCCGCTCTGGCAATGCCGCGCATGATGTGGATCCCGAATTTCAGTCCGAGACTGTGGACATAGTCCGCAAGCTCCCGGAATCCCCTGCCGCCGGCCGCCGAGGGAAAGCGGTTCTCCGCCGGCTGGAGCCGTCCGTATGCATCCATGGCATCCTCGCCGAAGGGAATGTACTGCACCTCCGGACGCTGCGTTCCCGCATCCCTGGAGTACCACTCGATGTCAATGACCACATATTCATAGCCGTAGGACTTCAGGTGGGCTGCCATATATCTGGCGTTTGCCTTCACTTCCTCCTCGTTGACCGCCGTGTCGTAATAATCATAGCTGTTCCAGCCCTTCGGCGATGTCATTGCGAATTGGTCCTTGTTCATGTCTTCCTTTCCTTCCCCCGCTGCCGTTCCGGGCTGTCCGAAGAATAATTGGCCTTGTTAATAATTCATATTCCGGCCATTGTGAGCAATCCAGTTCTGTATATACTAGAGAATTAATTCCGGAAGAGCTCCACATTTTGTATCTGTTCAGCACCTGCCACATTTCAACGTGAATTGACTGCCTGCAGGCTAAACAGATACCACAGATTTATTGTATTCTGGCGCCGATGGTTTCGCAAGGCTGCCGGGGAGGAGATCGTTATGAGTTCATCAAATGTCACAAGTGCAGAGCATCCTGTCCTGACACAGGATGAGAGAATCAAAAAGCTGGTCTTTGCCGGCGTATTCGCGGCAATTACCTATGTGGTCTTCACCTATCTGTCCATCCGCATTCCCACACCGGGGGGCGGACAGGTATCTGTCCACCTCGGAAACGCGTTCGTAGTGCTCGGCGCGCTTCTCCTCGGCGGTCTTTACGGAGGCGTTGGCGGCGCCATCGGCCTGACACTGGCCGATCTGTTCGATCCTGCCTACGTTGTGGAGGCTCCCATCACCTTCCTGATCAAGCTTCTCATCGGCATCATCGTCGGTCTGGTTGCCCATAAGGCGGCACATATTTCCACTGAGACAGACAACCGGAAGGTGCTCTTCTGGCTGATCGCGGCATCCATCGCCGGTCTTGCCTTCAACACCGTGTTCGACCCGCTGCTGCGCTATTTCTATAAGATTCTGATCCTTGGAAAGCCCGCTGCAGAGGTTTCCTTCAGCATCAATCTCGTGGTGACGCTGATCAACTCCATCGTCTCCGCCGTGGTTGTCGTTGTCCTCTATCTGGCGCTCCGCACCCCGCTGAAGAAGCTGGGCCTGTTCTTCCGCCTCTGACACGGCACCACCGGCCGCATCTCGCATCGGAAATCTGAAAGGGGAGAGGACCTAGGGTCCTCTCCCCTTTCGCCGCGCAGTGCCTGTATTACGGCTGCCTATATTATATTACGGTCTTCGCGGAAACAGCTCTCTCCTTCTCCCGCTCCGCAGCCTGCAGTATCCGGCCAGTCCTGCTGCCGAGAGAACGGCTGCGGCCAGAAGGCCGCCGGCTGCCGCGGGGTCCCCGGTACCAGCGCCTCTCTCTGCCGGAATCTGCACCTGCTGCAGCAGCTCCGGCTGCACTGCTGCGGTGCCCTGCTCCGGAACCGCGGAAGCTTCTGTCGTCTTCTCCGCGCTGCTCCCGGACGGCTGCGACGGCCCCGGCCGCGCGGACGTCTTCGGATACACCACGGCATCCCAGCTCCATTCCGCCCTCTCCTCTGCCGGGTTGGCGGGAATGGTCACCAGGAGCGGACCGGTCGTTTCGTATGCCGCGCTCTTCCCTCCCGCCCCGCTCTGCCACACGAGATAAATGCCGGCAGGGCAGCCGGTGAAATACGCCTTTCCGTCGGCATCCGTGGTTTTCCGGATACCTGCCGCCGTCCCTTTCTCCGATGCCTTTCCCGTCCGTGTGCGGTGACAGTCCAGCAGCCTCTCCGCCGCCTCCTTATCGCTCCAGAAGGACAGCTTCTGCGGATCCAGTCCGGTGCCCTTATAGGTCTCCTTCAGCGTATAGACCATCCGGTCCTGCTGAACCGTTCCCCTTGCGACGCAGACCGCAGAGAACTCTGCTCCCTCTATCCCGCTGCCGCAGGAATAGGCGACCTGCAGCGTACCGGTTCCGGCTGCCTGCAGCGGCAGCCGCTCCCCCAACACGATTCCGATGACCGCCAGTACTCCTGCGGCAATGCACCTCATTGTCTGTTTCATTCTGATCTCCATTCTGCCGATGCTGCCCGCCTTTTCCTTTCTCCCTGCCTCCTTCGGCAATTCTCACGTCTCCCAAGATCCACGGTCCAGAGCCACAGGATGCGGAGCACCCCGGCGGTGACCGCAGCGAGCGCTGCTCCCAGAATCACTGCCGGCTCCCGGATTGCACCTCGGAGCGTCTTCTCTCCCGCGCCGGTGCTCTCTTCCTCCCGGTCCCCCGGATACTCCTCTTCCTCCGAAGTGACGGCTCCTGACGATACCCCATTCGACTTCTCCGACCGCTCCCCGGTCACCAGCAGCCGATGCGTGTTCACGCCATAGGGCGTACACGTGATCAGTGTGACAAGATCCTTCCCCTCCTCTATGCGGATTCCCTCTGTTTCCTCCGGCAGGACCGTCTCTGTGCGGATCACTTCATAGGCATGGCTCTCCCCGAGAACATGGATCACAAATCCATCTCCCTCCTTCAGCTCATCCAGATCCGTAAAGAGACTTGCAGAAGGGAGTCCCCTGTGACCGCTCAGCAGCGCGTGGGTGCCCGGTCCGCCCACCGGGAGGCTCGATCCCTCCAGATGTCCTGCTCCCTTGGCCAGGGCCGCATCGGATGTTCCGTGATAAATCGGCAGGCGGACTGATATTGCTGGTATTTCCAGATATCCCATGACGCCGTCTCCGCTGATGTTGAGCAATGCTCCATATTCCCTCTCCTGTTCCTCCGTCAGGGCACCGATTCCTCTGCCGGATGCCGCAAGTCTCCTGTTGTAATCCATCGCCTGCTCTCTTTCCTGTGCGAGATCCTCCTCCGAGATCCGCTCCCACAGTGAACTCCGATAGGCAAGGATCGTCCTCTCGGAAGCCCGCCGGCTCCAGGCATCGCTGAGAGCCGGGTAGAATCCGGTGGCGAGAATGCCGAGAACGGCCAGGGTCTCAAGGGTTTTGCAAAAGGCCCGCCTCATGCGTTCTCACCCCTTCCGCACGTCACGCTTCCGCGCCGGCTTCGGAAGCTCTGCCCTGCCTGCGGCACCTTTCGTTCCTCTTCGCCGCCAGCTTCCATAGCAGCAGGCCGCCTGACATTCCGACCGCTGCCAGAACAAAGCCAAACGTACCGCTGCCTCCTGCGGAGGGGAGCAGGGTCAGCGGTACATTGAGGACCTCTGCTGCCTCTCCCGTGGATACAACCGTGTTGGTGATGCTCCCGTCCGACTCCACGGAGGATACCGCCTTATAGGTGAACGAACCGGCCTCTTCCTCCCTTCCGTCGGCCTTCCGCCGGCCGGTCGTGACGGTATACTGCTCCAGACTGCCGTTCTCACGATACTGCGCCGAGATGACAACGTGATATACGGATTCATTGGACGCATATCCCTTCGGCGTCTCCGTCTCCCGGAGATAATATTCTCCCTCCGCAAGTCCCGTGAAGGTCAGATGTCCGTTGGCATCCGAAACCGCCTTCGCGAGCTCATGCGTCATTTCCTTATCCTGGTACAGGGTAAAGCCCGCACCTCCCAGCGCATATCTGCTGCGTGCGGTTGACGAAGCTCCGGTTCCGGAATAGGT
>CAVKMX010000006.1:0-6075 GCA_963657295.1 Clostridium sp. CAG:302 | reverse complement strand
GTCCCTGTGGTCTCATAGACCCCATCTGCCTTCGTCACCTTATTGATTTCATTGGTCTCAATCTGCTGCCCTCCTGCGCCTTCCGCATCGACGTTGGCCCCCAGTCCGAAGGTATATTGATAGGAAACCGCCGTTTTCTCCCTCACCTCCTCTGCATTGGCCGGATTGCAGGAATACTGCAGTACAGCCCGATTCGTATTCTCGGCAAAGTTCATTCCCGCATTTCCTGTCAGCGCGGCCTTGTAATGAATGGCAGCCGGCTTCGTCCCGTGGCTGCGAAGGTAACTGTCCGCGAACTCCAGCATAAAGGACGTCTTCCCGCTTCCGTACGTCACCCGCCAGGTGTCCTCCCCTGCGGCGACCTCCTCTCCGTCCACCAGGACCTTCAGGTCATGGATCGCGCCGAAGCAGCCCCCCTCCAGCTCGTCCCGGATCCGGAAGGTCACGGTCTCATAGCTGTCGGAATACGACGGCAGATTCATGGAGTCAATCACGAACTCCATGCTCTCTCCGACCGCCGCAGAGCGTCCCTTTACCTGCTCCCCGTTCCGCAGAACCGTCTTCCGAAGATCCGTCCTGGAGGATTTCAGATAGGCCTGGCTCCCGCTTTCGAAAAGGGCTCCGCCAAAGTCCACGCTGCCGTCCTGCAGCTCCATTTGGTCCGCGTCCGTGACATTAACGGAGACCACCGCCGGATTGTAGATCGTATCGCCGGTTCCGGTGACCAGGATCAGATATTCTCCCGGCTCCGTCTGCAGCGTCCAGGTCCCCTTTTCCGCATCCGCCAGGGTCAGCGCCGTTCCGGTCACCGCCCCC
Organism: Clostridium sp. CAG:302; assembly: GCA_963657295.1. Classification (GTDB taxonomy): domain Bacteria; phylum Bacillota; class Clostridia; order Lachnospirales; family Lachnospiraceae; genus CAG-791. The sequence continues at coordinate 5,259 of CAVKMX010000006.1, read as the reverse complement.
GGGTTCTCCTCAATGTAATCGGCAATGTCCGCAAGCTCCTTTGCCGTCGGCTGCTGCATATCTGCCAGCTTCCCGTTCTCCGCATCCGTCAGGACATAGCCGGTCAGCTTTCCTTCGGCCGAATAGGTACCGGTCACCAGCGGATACGCCGTTACAGCGGCGCCCGTCTCCGTCACATTCGTAACCGAAATCGTCCCCTTCGGCACCTCTGCCGCCTGTGCGGTCAGCACAGGGAACGCCAGCTGCACCCCTGCAGTCAGAATGACAGCCTTTCCCGCGAGCCTGCCGATCCCTCGTCCTGCCCTTTGCCTGGTTCTCAGATTCATTTTCTTTTCCCCCTTTCTTTGCATTTCTGCCCGATCAGCAAAACAGCAAGGCCGGCCGCCGTCCATGCATACGGGACAATCCCGCTTCCTCCGGTATCCGGCAGCACCACCTTTTCCTGCATCGGACGCTCCTTTACATGGATCAGGAAGCGGATGCCCTTTTTCCCATCCCGGGCCGTGTCATAGCCGCAGTCCTCTCTGCTGCAGCTGTGACAGAAAACGCTCTGCGCCGTGATGTCCTCGCCCAGTGCACCGTCCGCCTGCCGGTAGACACCCACAATAATCGGGATATCCTCCAGCTGATCGATGAGCAGTACGCCGTTCTCCTCCCTCACACCCCGGGGGATGGCAATCCGATATCCCAGCGAGGGCTCCTCCTCGGTGCGCGATGCCGTCTCATCCGGGCATTCCCAGACGAGCTTCGTCAGGTGTTCGCCGAGAACGGATGCTTCGCTCCCGTCCCCGGCCGTGATCGCCGCAGGCTCCCCGTACCAGCGCGTCGCATCCTGTACGTACAGCTTCGGACGGAACACATGCACCTCGGCGCTCTCTTCCAACGAACACGCCGTGAAATGACCCTCCCGAACCGGCGCCGCCTTGCAAAGCAGCCGGTACGTTCCGCACGCAGCGATCTCCTCTGTATACCAGGTCCAGCTGCACGAATCCGCGGATTTCCCCGCCGGAATGTTCCATTCCCCCACGAGCTTGCCCGCCTCATCTCTGATTTCATACGAGATGTCCACCTGTGCGTTCCTGATCCCGTCCGGCATCCACCCTGCCTGCTGCCGTACCAGCTCTTCCGGAGAAACGGTCTCCGGCACATACAGACGCCGATCCTGCATGTCCGCCGCGTATCTTGGCCTGATGTCCGCCGCCGGAACCGGATAGCAGACCTCTGCTTCTGCCGCTTTGCTGCTCTTATAGATTCCGGAGGATGCACTGTTCGTTGGAAACTGATTGCCGCCGAAAGTTCCCTGCGGCCGAATGGCAAAAGAAATGATCAGTCTGCTGCCGCGATAGCTGCTGTCAGCCGACTCTGACGGATGCGGCTGTTCCGAGACAAAGGCTGCGGCGTAATCGTATCCGCTGACGATGACCTGCTGCCCGGAGGACTCCACCTGCACCCTGCCGGTGATGTCTCTGGGCTCCCCCCAGCTTCCGTTCCCCCGGTAATCGGATACTGAAACCGTTACGCCGCGTTCCGTATCCAGACAGAACGGAGTGAGAATTTCATCCCGCGCCTCCGCTTCGGCAGTGAGTCCCGCATCCGCATGACTCATATCCTCCGCTATGGCACGCAGTACATCGGAAAGTGCGGAGGAGGCCGCCGCCGTATAATAATAGGTCTCCCGATCCTCTCCGCGCGTGCAGCCGGGATCTGCGGGGTCCAGTGCGTTCGGCGTATCCATATCCTGTGCATGCGGATTGTCGGAGGACATCAGGTACATGAAGCGATTGATCAGTGCCAGGCCGTTCTCATCCGAGGTGTTGTAGTAGGACAGCGTCGCATCGTAGAAGGGTGCAATATAGAAGTCCTCCTCCCCTTTTGTATAAGACGGCAGCGCCTCTCCCGGTACGGCGTCTGCCCGCGGTTCTACGGTGATGGTGAAGATCCGGACGCCGTCCTCCTTGAGGCTGCGGGCCATTTCGATGCATTGGTTGGCTTTTTCCATGACAAAGCCGGTCTGCTCCTCATGGTTCGGCGTTCCGTCGGTGTAGAGAATGATGACACGGCTGCGGGAGGCGTCGGCCTGCTCCTTCATGATCTGCTGCGCATAGCGCATGCCCTCGTCGATTCTCGTGCGCCCGGCATAGGTGAGCGACTCGATCGCCGATCTTGCCGCAGCCGCTCCCCCGGTGTCTGCCCTCGTAAGGTTCATCCGTATGCCGGAGAGATTCGCATCGCAGTAATTGACGATGGCGATCCGGCTCTGCAGCGCCTCCTCCAGTCCCTGGTTCTGCTGCTCCAGACTGTCGACCATCCGGCCGGCCGCCGTTTTCAGCGCCTCCATTCTGGTTGTCTGATCTGTCATGGAAAAGCCCATGCTGGAGGAGGTATCCAGCACCAGCACCACATCCACCGGCACGATTCGGGAGGCAGATACGCCGCTCACCCAGGATTCCAGTTCGATCTGCAGCGTTCCGTCCCCGTTGCTGCGGAGTGTTTTTCTCACATGAACGCCGCCGTTCTCCGCCTCCTGTGTTATACTGTCGTCATCGGTGCCGGAGACGGCAATTTCCTCCGCGCCGTATCGCCGGAGTTCTTCCGGAAGCTCCTCTGCACTCGCAGGAAGCGCCCCCTTTCCCATGATGCACATCATTGCCATGATACATGCCGCCAGCGTTCTCGTACCGGCGCGCACCGGATGTTTTCTCCGGAAGAGCTTCTCCATCACATTCCCCTGTGAGGACCGTTCCGGAACCGTTCTGATCTTTTTCATTGCTGATTACCCCCGTGACATGAGTGAAGACTTGACCGGCATCGCCGGCGGTGCTGGAAGTGTCGGCGTCTGACCGGCGCATCGCTCTTCCCCCTTGGGTGGGGATCGGATGCCCTCTGCAGATGCCGCGGCCGCTTCTGCGGCGTTACACAGAGTATAGGGGCTTTTGCCGAAAAGAAAAGGAATCTGGCACGAGGGAAGATACTCCGGCACGAAGGGTTGTTTTATGCAGAAGATTCGTCTGGATCTGTCCCAGCTCTCTCCTCATTCCATCGATTGTCTCTCAGAGGCGATCCTGGTGCTCTCCTCCAATCTCCGGGAACCGGTCTGCTTTGAGCTGCACGCAGACAATCAAAAGGACCGGGTTCTGCTCCCGGTCCCGAAAGGGGATGATCTCCCCGCCCGCAGCGTCCCGCTGCGCATCGATGGAATTACGGCGGTTCTCTCCGACCGCCATTATCTGAATATTATCTGCCGTGACAGAGTCCTGCGTGTCCGCCTGCGTCTGCAGGACATGCAGGAACTCCTTCCGCAGGAGCGTTTTTTCTGTCCCTGCCGCGGCATTCTGCTGAATCTGTCGCAGGTTGGCGGCCTGCGCGGGCAGGATGTCCTCATGAAGGACGGCTCCCGTTATCCCATTGCAAGGTCCCGCCGCCGCGACGTGCTGCGGCTCATCCGGAAAGCACTGGCCGAAAGGCAGTAAAGCCGCCCCTCCCGCTCCCGCAGGCTCTGAACATCGTCTGCTGCAGATCTGCTATTCCACTGAGATGCTCTGAATCACCTGCTCCTCCCAGGGTGCATCGTTCCAGTTCGTCTTCACATCCGCGATCCGGTCCAGTACCTCCAGTCCCTCCGTGATCTTTCCGAAGGCGGCATACTGACCATCCAGATGCGGCGCATCCTGATGCATGATGAAGAACTGTGACCCTGCGGAATCCGGATCCATGGCCCTTGCCATCGACAGCACGCCTCTTGTGTGCCTGAGATCGTTTGCCACACCGTTGGCCGCGAACTCACCCTTGATGCTGTAGCCGGGGCCGCCGGTTCCGTTTCCCTCCGGGTCGCCGCCCTGGATCATGAAGCCCTTGATGATGCGGTGAAAGGTCAGCCCATCATAAAACTTCTCATCGCAGAGCTTTTTAAAATTCTCTACGGTGATGGGTGCAATTTCGGGATACAGTTCTCCCTTCATCACTCCGCCGTCGTTCATGGTAATCGTCACGGTATAGGTCTGTGCCATTGTTGCCCTCTTTTCTGTGCTGTGTGCTGCACCCCTTCTCCGGGACATCCCGTTTTGTGCAGCAATGCCGTCTACGAGCTCAGTATAGCATCCGCGTGACGAATTTTCACCGCCGGTACAGTGCCACGTCCCCGCAGAGCCCGAGGCGGCTGTGCACCTGACCAAAGTCAGGGGTGAGGAAGCTGCCTTCTGCTCTCAGACCGGCAGATCTCTGTGTCGGAAGCTCTTTTTCCCGGATGCGTAGTCCGCAACGATCTGACCGTGGCCGTACAGCCGGTACTGATAGGTGACAAGGCCCTCGAGGCCCACCGGGCCTCTGGCATGGAGCTTGCCGGTGCTGATGCCGACCTCCGCACCGAAGCCGTAGCGGAAGCCGTCCGCAAACCGTGTGGAGCAGTTGCGGTACACGCCGGCGCTGTCCACTCTCTGCAGGAAATATTCCGCCGCCGCATCGTCCGCGGTAAGGATGGCGTCCGTGTGATGCGAGCCATAGCGGTTGATGTGCTCCACCGCTTCCTCCACGCCGCTTACCAGCTTGACGGACAGGATCAGATCCCCGTATTCGGTGTCGAACGCATCCTCCTCCATGACATCTTCGGGCGCAATGAAGCCGCAGGGCCCTCCTGCGGCCGCCCGATGCCTGCCGAGCAGCTCCGCCGCCTCCCTTGTCCCGCGAAGGCGAACTCCCGCGGCCGCCAGTGCGTCCGCTGCCTTCGGAAGGAAGTCCTCTGCAATTTCCCGGTGCACCAATAAGGTCTCCGCCGCGTTGCAGGCCGCAGGGTACTGTGTTTTCGCATCGAGGATAATGGGAATTGCCTGCTCCTCCTCTGCCGCCTTATCCGCATAGATATGACAGATGCCGCTGGAATGTCCCATGACCGGGATTCGGGTATGTTCCATAATATAGCGCACAAAACGGTTGGAGCCGCGCGGGATCAGCAGATCCACCTCCTCATCGCAGGCGAGCAGCTCATCAATTTCGCTGTGCCCCTCGGCCTGAAAGAGACACCCTGCCGGCAGTCCTGCCTCCAGAACCGCCTCCCGGATCAGGGTGAACAGGACCCGGTTGGTTTCCGCTGTCTCGCTCCCCCCCTTCAGGATGGCACAGTTGCCGCTCTTGATGCACAGAGACGCCACCTGCACCATAGCATCCGGACGGGCCTCAAAGATCACGCCGATCACGCCGATAGGTACGCTGATGCGGTACAGCTCCAGCCCCTCGTCCAGCTGCCTTTTCAGAAGCCTTCGCCCC
>CAVKMX010000005.1:0-38328 GCA_963657295.1 Clostridium sp. CAG:302 | reverse complement strand
GCCTCGCAAGGCCCCCGGACTGGACATTCTCCGCCACCCTGTCGCCTGGCGGGCGAGTGAACTGTAACGCTGCGCTGCCCTCCGTACCGGGAGGTGCCCTCCGCCTGCTCCCTCACCTGGTTTTCAGAAAGATCTCCTCCCGGCTCGCCTTTTCGTCCCCGGGATAGGCTGCCCGATAGGCTGTCATCAGCGTCTTGGCTGTTTCGAAATCGCCCTTGTGTTCATAGCAGATGATCTCATTGAGCGAAAGGCTCTGAAGATACTCGTTGCCGCCGAGATTCTTGCCGGTCTGAAAAGCCTCCAGCGCCGCATCATAGTCTGTCATCCGCATGCAGCACAGCCCCAGCTGGTTGTAAACCTCCGGACTGCTGCTGTTCGAAGCCAGGTAGGTCTTGTATACATTGGCAGCGTAATTGTAATCCCCCAGCGCTTCATAAGTTCTTCCCAGCATCAGCACCACATTTTCATCCGTATTGTTGTGCAGCTGCTCCAGATTCACCCTAGCCGTTTCGTAGTCTTCGCTGTAATAGGCCAGCCTCCCCTTGTCGTATCCGGACATGCTGCCGTTCCTGTTCAGTGCATCCTGCAGGTAGGCAATGCCCTCCGCCTGATATCCGTTGTCCGCCAGCACCGTATACACGGAGAGCAGCCGGTCATAGTTGTCAGGCTCCAGAGCAATGGCCCTGGCGAAATCCTTCTCCATTCCGTCCGTATCTCCCAGCCGGAGCTTCACCGCTCCCCGCAGGACAAGGGCGTCCGCGTCTCTGGGCCGCATTGTCACAATGGCGTCATAGATTTCCAGCGCCTCCTCATAATTGCCCAGCTTGTAGCAGCAGACACCGAGGTAGTAGTTGATGTCATATTCCGTTTCAGTCGGAACAATGCCGGAGGCCTGCAGGGCCGACTCCAGAGCTGATGAGGCACTCTGATAATCTCCCAGCCCCATGTAGGCAATTCCCAAGAGCCTTCGGTTCTCTTCGGTATCTTCTCCCTCCTGAATCCTGCTGTTCAAGGCATCGGCCGCCGCCTGGTACGCTCCCTCCTCCAGGAGCCTGGTTTCCGTGGTCGAGACACTCTCCTGCTGTGTTCCGCCGGCCCCCGGTGCAGCCGTACAGCCGCCGAGCAGTCCCGGCAGGAGGAAAAGGCACAGGAGCACGGAGAGCACCGTGCCGCTCCTTCTGCGTCTGCCTTGCGGCAGCTGTACCAGCACAATGGCCCCCGCCATCAGAGCACACCCCGCCAGTTCTCTGGCGGATAAGGTCTGGTGCAGGAAAAGGAAGCCGGACACTGCACTGATCACCGATTCCAGCGACATGATCAGCGAGGCAATGGACGGATCTGCTCCCTTCTGCCCCAGAATCTGCAGGGTGTAGGCAATGCCGCTCGAGAAAATACCGGCATAGGCCAGCGAGGCCAGAGCGCCTGCCGACACGCCGGAGAGGGGAAGGCTGCCCTGCCACGCTGCAAGGATCGTTCCCAGAATTCCTGTCGTCAGGAACTGCACAAAGGACAGCTCCACGCCGTCGGTGCCCGGTGCGAAATGATCCACGCTCATGATCTGTCCCGCAAAGACAAGGGCGCACAAAAGGAGCATTCCCTCCCATTTTCCGATGGAAAAGCTCTCTCCCGGCTTCATGCACAGAAGGAACAGACCCGCCGCCGCAACGGCAGCACCGATCCAGATCTTTGCGCTCGACCGTCCGGTGAACAGAAGAGAGAGGAGCGGCACCAGAATGATGTAAAGGGCGGTAAGAAAGCCGGCCTTTCCCACCGTCACCTGCGGGATCGCCGCCTGCTGAAGCCAGGAGGCGATCAGAAGGGCCGTGCCGCAGATCAGCCCGCCGCGCACGGCCCTCCGGTGGTCCGGCTCCTCCACGCAGCGGTCATTCTGCCGCACTCTTCTCCTTCGCATGACGGTGCGCAGGAGAAGGAGCGGCAGGAGCATGGCGGCACCCATGAGAAAGCGCAGGCCCACAAAAGCCATGGCGTCGATTTCCTCGCCCCCCACGCTCTGCGCCACAAAGGCGGTCCCCCAGATCAGGGCCCCGAGGAGGCAGTATACCGCATTGCCGAAGGGCATCCCCGGCTGCATCGGGTCCGCTCCGCCTTTTGTATTCATCCGGTCGTTCTGTGTCATTTCGCCCCTTTTCAATGCTCCTCGAATGCCACCTTTACATAAAAGCCCCGTTCATTCTCTTCGACGGAGATCACCTCTCCCTCATCAGCCCGGAGCCGCTTCGTGAACGGAATATTTCCGCTCATGGCCAGTGACGGATCAATCGTATAGTAATAGTTGCTCGGCAGCAGTCCTTCTGATACCGTCACATGATCTCCCTCCTTCAGGAGACCCTGCCGTTCCATCTTGAATTCCATTTCTCTTCGTGCCATTGTTCTCTTTCCCGCTGCGCCGTGTGCACCCTTAAGAAAAAGCGCACCAGATGACTGGTGCGCTTTTCCCCCGGCGGTCACGCAGCTGCTGCCGTCAGTTCTGCGCGGCACCCGTTCCGCCGGCTGTCACGCTCTCTGTCGTACTGCCCATCGTTCCTGCCGCTGTGCCGTCTACCGTTCCTGTTGTCCCGGCCGCGATGCTCCCGGCCGCATTGTCTGCGCCGGCTGTCTCTCCGGTGCCGTCTGCCGTATCCGAGCCGGCGGTATCCGAGGCGGTGCCCGCTGTCACCTCCGGCAGCTGCTCCAGCAGCGCATTGGCCTTTGTCGTATACTCCGAATCCGGGAAGGCCTGCGCCAGTCCCCGGATCACTTCCCTCGCCTTGCTGATGTAATCCGCGGTCTGTGTCTTATCCTCCGAGGCCTGATACAGCTGATAATAGCTGTCCGCAAGGTAATACTGGCGCTGGGGCCAGGTCTGTCCGTAATTGGCCGTGTCTTCAAACTTATTCGCCATTTCCAGATTGGTCATGGCCGTCTCGTAATCCGGCTCCGCCTTCTCATAGGCCTCGATTCCGGCCGTTGCATAATCCTGCAGGATCTGTGCCCGCAGAAGCGGATACAGATCGTTGTACAGCTTCACGTATTCCTCGGACATATCGTCCGCAGAGGTATCCGGATCGATCTTTCCCAGGGCATCCGCCGCATTCTGCACCTGAACCGAGTCCTCGATATAGTAAGCCGCACTCAGCATCAGAGAATTGCGCTTGGATGCCGGATCATTGCCCGTCTCCGACAGCGCCTCCTGCTCCTGATAGGTCGTGAGCTCTGCGGTCAGCGTATCCACCTGGCTCTGAAGATCCGTGATCCTGGAGTCCTTGGTGTCCGATTCCGCCGAAATATCGCGGATCTGCTGCTGTGTCTCCGACCGGATGGACTGTACCCGGGCCGGCATGACAACAAAGCCGACAGCCACCGCTCCCACCAGAAGGCCGATGACTCCGCCGTAGATCCAGGACGGAAGGCCAAAGCCGTCCACGCCGGGATTTCTGGCATTGACCGGCTGAATGATGGTCTCATTGTCCGCTGTGTATTTGATCACGCTGCCGACCTTCGGCTTGTGATTCCTGCGCGTCTTTCCTCTGGCTGTGCTGCCCGATCCGCCGCTGCCGTCCAGCCCGGCCGTCTTCACTGTGCGGACATTGGCGGTATGGGTCCGGCCCGTCCTGCCGGTGCCGCCGGTCTCAGCCGCCAGCTGTGTCTCCACCTCCTTGCGGTACCGCAGGGTGTCCGTGTTGTTGACGTCCAGCGCAAGGCACTTCTGAATCTCCTTTGCCGCACGCTTGTACTGCTTGCTCTCAATGTAGAGGAGCACCAGGAGCTGCCTTGCCCGCAGATAGTGCGGATTGACCGTCAGCACCTTCTTCAGCTGCAGAACCGCCACATCCAGATTCCCTGAGTAGCAGCACTCCAGAGCATGGTTGTAGCGTTCAATGGAGGCATCGAGATTCTCCATGGTCTGCCTGCTGGCCTGCACCTGGGCCAGATAATCCGCCCCGGGATTGTTCTTGCGGTGGAGCCGTTCATCGTTGATATTCTTGGATATCACCCATTCCGACAGCGCCGCTACCGTTTCACCGATTTCATAGTAGATCAGCCCCAGCAGGTTCCGGGCATCCAGATTGTCCTTGTTGAACCACAGGCTGTTCTTCAACGCCAGAATGGCACCGGTAAGATCCCTTACCTGTGCCTTCTGCAGTCCGTCATTGTAGAGATAGTTGGACGTATATATGATTTTCTTGTATGTCGCCACATCCGCTCCGCAGTTGGGACAGTGATCCGTCCTGTTGAGCTCGCAGCCGCATTTGTAGCAATACATGCCTACATCATCCCCATCGTACGCGCCGCACCGGCGTGGGCCGGTGAGCTTTCCGCGCCGTATACGCCATCCTTGGTCATGCGGAGCATGACATCCACCATATCCTTCATATCCTGATTGTAGATCGCGTTCTCCACATCATTGATCTCCAGGCTGGGATGAAATTTCTTGATCTCCTCGTCAAAATTGATCATAGCCTCGCCGGACTCCCTTCGCTGCCGCGGTGCCTACTGCAGTGCCTTCAGCTGCTGCAGCATTGCCTCGACCGATTCATACTGGAGACGGTATTTCTCCTGCTTCTCCTTCTCTTCGGCGATCTTCGCCGCCGGAGCCTTGGAAAGAAATCTCTCGTTGGAAAGCATGCTCTCCGAGCGCTTCAGCTCCCCTGCAAGGCGCTTCTGCTCGCCGGAAAGGCGCTTCACCTCTGCCGGAATGTCCAGAAGATCCTGCATCGGAACAAAGAAGGTCGCAAAGGGCTCGATGACTGATACCGTTCCCTCCGGAATGCCCTCCTGGTCCTTCTGGAGCACCACCTCGTTGGCATAAGCCAGCGTCTCAAAGAAAAGCCGGTCCTTGCGGAAGACCTCCAGAATCTTCTCCTCTCCGGACACCACGTACACCTTGGACTTCCTGGAGGGTGCCACATTGCGGTCGCTGCGCATCTTGCGGATGCCGGATACCGCGTCCTTGATCATGGCAATGTCCTTCTCCTCTGCAGGGAAGGAGAACCGCTCCTCCCAGACCGGCCACGCCGAAATCATAATGGAGGCCTCCTTCGTCTGGACGGTGGTGAAAATCTCCTCCGTGATGAAGGGCATATACGGATGCAGCAGCTTCAGGCTCCCGATGAGGACGGTCTGCAGAGTCCACAGTGCCGCCTCCTTGCCTGCCGCATCATCCGTACGGTAAAGGCGCGGCTTCACCATTTCGATGTACCAGTCGCAGAACTCTCCCCAGATAAAGTCGTAAACCTTCTGTACGGCGATGCCCAGCTCGAATTTCTCCATGTTCTCCGTCACGTCCCTCACTACCGTGTTGAACGTGGACAGAACCCACTTGTCCTCCGGCTGCAGTCCCTCCGGCATAACCGCCGGATCCGCTTCGCTTCCGTCCTCCATGTTCATCATGATGAACCGGGCTGCATTCCAGATCTTATTGGCAAAATTGCGGCTGTTCTCCACGCGCTCCATATAGAACCGCATGTCGTTGCCGGGTGCATTGCCGGTAATCAGCGTCAGACGCAGTGCGTCCGCGCCGTATTGATTGATGATCTCGAGCGGATCGATGCCGTTTCCCAGAGATTTGGACATCTTCCTTCCCTGCGCATCGCGGACCAGTCCATGGAAGAGCACCGTCTTAAAGGGTTTCTCTCCCATCTGCTCGTAGCCGGAGAAGATCATCCGGATCACCCAGAAGAAAATAATGTCGTAGCCGGTCACCAGCACATCCGTGGGATAGAAATACTTCAGATCCTCCGTCTCCTCCGGCCAGCCAAGGGTTTCAAACGGCCAGAGCGCAGAGGAGAACCAGGTGTCCAGCGTGTCCGGATCCTGCGTCAGGTGCTCGCTCCCGCACTTCGGGCACCGGCAGGGCGGTGCGGCTGCCACAATTGTCTCGCCGCAGTCATCGCAATACCAGGCCGGAATCCGATGGCCCCACCACAGCTGTCTCGAAATGCACCAATCCTTGATGTTGTTGGTCCAGTTGTAGTAGGTCTTCTCCATGCTCCTGGGAATGAGCCGGATCTCTCCCTCCTCAACAGCCTTCACGGCGGGTTTTATCAGCTCGTCCATCTTCACGAACCACTGCTCCTTCACCATCGGCTCCACCGTGGTGCCGCAGCGGTCATGCGTTCCGACGTTGTGCGTAAGATCCTCAATGGACACCAGCAGGCCCATGGAATCCAGTTCCTTTACGATTGCCTCCCGGGCCTCATAGCGGTCCATGCCCTCATACCGCCCGCCGTTCTCGTTGATGGTGGCATCATCGTTGAGGATGTTGATCACCGGAAGATTGTGCCGCTTTCCCACCTCAAAATCGTTGGGGTCATGGGCAGGCGTAATCTTTACAACGCCGGTTCCGGCCTCCGGATCTGCGTGCTCGTCCCCCACAATCGGGATCGGACGGTTCACAATGGGCAGCATCACCATCTGTCCGATGAGCTCCTTGTAGCGCTCGTCCTCCGGATTGACCGCAACGGCGGTATCGCCCAGCATGGTCTCCGGGCGCGTGGTCGCGAACTCCAGGAACCGTGTCGTGCTCACGCTCCCGTCCGCCTCGATCAGAGGATATTTGATATGCCAGAAATGGCTCGCCTGCTCCCTGTACTCCACCTCGGCATCCGAAATCGAGGTCCGGCACACCGGGCACCAGTTGACCATACGGTTGCCCTTGTAGATCCAGCCCTTCTCGTGCATCTTCACAAAGGTCTCGGTCACTGCCCGGTTGCAGCCCTCGTCCATGGTGAAGCGTTCGCGGTCCCAATCGCAGGAGGAGCCGAGCTTCTTGAGCTGGTTCACAATGCGGCGGCCATACTCCTCGCGCCACTCCCAGCACTTCTGAAGGAAGCCGTCGCGCCCGAGATCCGCCTTTGTGATTCCCTGCTTCTTGAGCTCATTGATGACCTTTACCTCTGTTGCAATGGAGGCATGGTCCGTGCCGGGCTGCCACAGCGCATTGTAGCCCTGCATTCTCTTGAAGCGGATGAGAATGTCCTGCATGGTCTGGTCCAGCGCATGTCCCATGTGCAGCTGACCCGTGATATTCGGCGGCGGGATCACAATCGTGAACGGCGTCCTGCTGTGGTCCACCTCCGCGTGGAAATACTTTTTCGCTTCCCAATTCTCATAAATCCGATCCTCAATAACCTTCGGATCGTAGGTCTTTGTCAGTTCCTTCATACTGCCTGTTATGCCTCCTGGAGCCTTTGTACCATTGCGTAAAGAGCCTTCGCGCTGTTGAAATTCGCAGGGACAATCTCCCCTGCCGGAATCGAAATGTCGTATTCATCATTCAAGGCGCTGATGATCTGCAGAATATCAAAGGAATCCAGAATCCCGTCATCGATCAGTGTCTCGCAGGTCGCGAAATCCACATCATCCTTAATATCTTCCAGCAATGCAATCAGTTCTTCCATGTATATCCCTTCCCGCCGCGGCCGCCCGGCGGCCCGGCTTTCAAAGTGTGAACTGCGGTGTGTTGATCAGACTTGAATCCACAAAATCCCGCACCAGACGAACGTCTGAACTACCATTATATAACACAATGCGCGGCATTTTTCTACTGAGGAAGAGATAGATGCCCTCGGTCACGGAGTATGCGCCGATGTTCTCAAAGACCAGAACATCTCCCGGCAGCGGCTCCGCCATGAACCTCGAGCGCACCAGGTCGTCATTGGTGGTACACAGGCTCCCGCAGATGGCCCAGTTCCCATAATTTTCCTTTCCGCTCTCTTCCGCTCCGTCTGCCTCCGCTCCGCCTTGCCCGGCACCGTCTGCATTCGTTCCGGCTGCTGCGCAGAGTGCTTCCCCGGGCTGATCCTGGATTCTCCGGTACGGCACACAGTCCATCGGTGCGTCTGCACACCCGTTTCCCCGCAGATGCCGGATCACCGGCTCCTTCATTCCCATGAGCTGACCCAGATAATTGACGTGATGGATGCCGCCGTCCACAATGCAATACCGTTTCCCATCCTCCATCTGCTTGCTGTCCGCCACCCTCGTCAGATAGCAGCCGCAGGACGTTGCATAGAAGCGTCCCGCCTCCACGGTGAGCTCCGCCCACTGCGCCGCCTCCTGCAGAAAGGGCGCCAGTTCTCTTGCCGGCGCCAGCGTATCCGAGGCATCCTCTCCTGCAAACAGCGGCACCGGAAGCCCCGGCCCATATTCCAGCCTCCGCAGCCGGAAATGACAGGTCTGCTCCACTTCGTCAAAGAGCTCCCGCAGCATTCGGAGCTCCTCCTTCTGCTGGTGCAGCTCCCTGTTCTTCCTCTGTGTCCCGACAAAGTAGTGAATGCCTGCAAAATCCAGATGCGGGTATTCCTCTCTCCGGGCAAGGACGGACAGAAGATCCCGGCGGGACATTCCGAACTGGGCGCCGGAATGCAGCCGCAGCAGCACCGGCATGCGCCGCTCCGGGTCCTTCCTGCTCCCCGCCGCCTTTTCCAGCAGTTCGACGTGGCGCAGGGATTCCGCCGTGCACACCCCCACCTCATCGACGGCCACCGCCTGTTCTACATCCTCCGGTTCCTTATTGACGCCGGAATAGACAACCCGGTCCATCGGGACCTTCAGTCTCTCGCAGATGGAGAGCTCCCCCGGACTGCACACCTCCAGACAGGACACCTCCTGCAGCATGGCCGGGATGAGAAAGGGGTTCGCCTTGATGGAATAACACAGGCGTATCCCGCCGCCGAAAATTCCGCGAATTTCCCGCATGCGTTCCCGCAGCGCCTTCACATCGAACACATAGGTCGGTGTTCCGAATTGCTGCGTCACCTGAATGAGTGCCTGATCTGTCATATCCGATATCCTTCCTCTGTTCTCTCCTGCCGTTTCCGGCGGATCTCATTTTGTCTCCGACCCTTCCTTCCGGAAGGCCCGGCCCCTCCGACGGGCACGGCAGCGATTCCGATCCCCTCCGCAGAGCTGCTGTTACGTGGCCGGCCTGCGATAAACTTCCTCCAGCGCATGACGGTCTATTTTGCCGTTCTTATTCAGCGGCATCTCCTCCAGCCGGAAAATCTTGTTCGGCACCATAAAGGGAGGCAGCACCTCCCGCAGCTCCTTTTCCAGCTCTCTTTTGTCCCGGTCGCCGGTATAGAAAAGGATCAGCCGCTTCCTGCCGGTGTCATAGATGCAGCAGGCTCTGCTCACACCGTCTCTTGCCATGGCGTCGGCCTCCACCTCACCGAGCTCAATGCGGTGTCCCAGGTGCTTGATCTGGAAATCCTTTCGGGAGACATAGATAAGATTTCCCTCCGCATCGTAGCGGCCGATGTCTCCTGTGCGGTAGATTCTCTCCGGGTAAGCGGCGGCAAGAGGATTCTGCGTGAAGGCCGCCGCCGTCCGTTCCGGATCCCTGTAATACCCAAGGGCAAGGCACGTCCCTGCGACGCAGATCTCGCCTTCCCTCCCCGGGTCTGTCCGCTCCACCAGGTGATTCTCCTCATCCAGGAGGAACACCTTCTCATTGTGAAAGGCAATGCCTGCCGGAATCACCTCGTCCAGCGCATAGTCCTTCCCCGCCTCCAGCACGTAATAGGTGCAGTTGCAGGTGATTTCCGTCGGCCCGTACAGATTCACGTACATGGCAGCCGGCAGATACCGTCTCCACACGCGCAGCTGCTTGACCGGCATCACCTCCCCTGAAAAGCCGACGGCACGGATCGTTTCCGGTGTCCGGTACTCCAGTGCATTCATGATCGAAACAAAGCACATCGCACTGACGGCCCAGATGAGAACGCTGGTCTTCTTCTCGCAGAGATAATCCATCAGCATCGTCGGATTGCTGAAATACTCCCGCGGAATGATCTGCACCTTGGCGCCCGTGTACAGTCCGCTGTAAATATCCTTAACCGAAACATCGAAATCAAAGGGAGCCTGGTTGCCCAGAACATCCTGCTCCGTGATGCGGAACAGCTCCGTAAAGGGAGCCATGAACTCGATGACGCTCCGATGGCTCACGGCAACTCCCTTCGGCGTGCCGGTCGATCCGCTGGTGAAATTCACATACAGAGGGGCTGTATCCGTCATACGCGCGCGGACCGCCGCAAGCTCCGCCTTCTGCTCCGCGATTCTGCAGGGCTCCTCCGGACCGCACGCGTCCTCCGCCGGACAGTCCGTCGACGCTTCCCGGATATTCGCCCGGGCCGCCTCCAGCAGGTCCTCCAGTCTCCATCTCCTGCCGCCGCAGGAGAGCGCCGCGGCCCCCTTCTCATTCGCTGCATCGGTGATGAGCACGGCCGGCTCGAGCACATCCAGGACCTTTTGGGCCCGGGCCGCCGGCTGGCGCACATCAATGAAGCTGTAGAACCCTCCGGCGTAGACCGCGCCGAACATCGCCGCCACCGCATCCACCGATTTCTCCAGATAAAAGGCAACCGGTGCCTCCGGCACCACATCCTGCAGCAGGAGTCTTCCGACTGCCTGTGCCGTCTCTGTCAGCTCCCGGAAGGTGATGTCCTTCACGGGATCCCCGAATGCGGGGCGTTCCGGGAATTGCTCTGCAGACCGCTCCAGGAGCTCCAATACGTTGGTAATATATCCTGCCATTCTCTTCAAACCTTCGCTTTAATTCTTTGCTTCAAGCCTTCGCAGTGCTCCGGCCGGCTTCCGGTACAGTGCCTCCGGAAGAACCGGCCTGAAAATGCGGAATCCTCCTGGGTGTGCACATCAGGAACCGCAGCCGCAGCGGCCAGAACCCGCGGCCGGATTCAGCCGGATGCGGATCAGCTGGCCGTCCAGTACATACTGGGCAAAATTCGTCTCATCTCCGTTCCTGCGGAAATCGCATACAAATTCCCCCTCCTCGAAATGCCCCTCCTCCACGGAGAGGAAATTCAGCTGGGAGCTGCAGCGGGAGATCAGCTCTCCGTAGCTGTTCTCCTCCAGGGGATCCGGACGCCGGATGAATTCTGCCATGGCGCCTGCGCCGCAAAGGTAGAATTCCTGCGGGCCCGTCTGCACCAGAATGGCGCGGCCTCTCCGCTCTTTTTTCCTCCGTCCGGATGCGGATGCAACGTCGCCGGTGTACCCGAAGGTCTGCGGATTGCAGTTGGTATACCGCACCACCACGTGGTAGTCCGGAAGCTTTACATAGCGGTAGGATTCGAATTCCTCCTGGGCAAAGCCATAGATGCATCCCTTTCCGTGATAACGGATGAGGAGCGGTGCGATTGCCGCGATGGTCCGCATGCTCAGTGCGATGTCCTCCGATTCCGGAAGAATCCCTCCGTTCTCATCCAGCGCACTCTCTGCACCGAAGCAGGCCACGCCCTCCGCCTCAAACTGTCCCGCGGCCACAATGAGGTTCATGGCATTGGGCATGCCGCTTACCGGAGATTCCGGAATGAACAGCGGATTGTCAGCCCTCTTGTAGGCGGTGCAGATCCTGCGGTAATCATGCAGCGTCGGGTTGTAGATGTCCGGTGCGATCAGATCCAGGGAAGGAGCCGCCCGCTTCCACAGATCCAGCATTCTGGAGACGCCGGCACCGGCATTGTAGCAGGCTCCCGCCTCTTCGTAGGCATTCTCACCGACGAACACATTCGTATAAAAGGGCAGCTTCCGGATCTCCTTGCCCGCAGCGGCGAGCTCCTCGATATACCTTGCCGTATACCAGGCCGAGAATGCCTCATGGGCATACCGGCCGAACCTGCGCTTCCAGGGAGACGCCGACGTCCCCGCCTCCTTCGGCCCATCACCCCACATGTCCGGAAATTCCAGCCCCTGCAGCTCCTCCGGAACCTCCTTCCGGTAGTCTGTCTCTGCCTTCTCGGAGTAATCCCGGTCCGTATTGGCATATCCCATCTCATTCTCGATCTGAACCGCAAGGACCGTCCCCTCGTCCCCGTCATATCCGTCTACAAAGGACAGCATGGCCAGGAAGGCCGCCTTGTCCTTCTCCAGAGTTGCCCTGCAGTGCGGCGACAGAGACATCACGGCCGCGCCGTCATGTCCCACGGCCAGGTGATACCGCTCCGGCTGCAGCTTGATGTATTCCGGCGCATAATTGGGATGCCCGTTCTTGCTCATCCCGAACCACAGGAGGATCAGATGCGCACCGGTCTTCCGGACCCTGTCAATCACATCCCGCACCAGCGTAAAATCATACTGTCCCTCTTCCGGCTCCACGGCATTCCAGTAGACCGGCGCCTCCAGGGTATTCCCTCCGAACTGCTTCAGTACACGCAGGGACGCATCCACCAGTCCGGTCCCCGAGGACGAATTGTGTGTCTGTACACCAATCGGCATGAACGGCCGACCGTCTCTGGTATGGAACAGCCAGTTTCTTCCTGCATCGTGCATACGGCTCTCTGCCTCCTTCCGCCTGTGAGAGCATTCTGCGCAGCCAGGCGTTCCGGATGCGCAGGCTCTTATCCTCCGATTATACCTGCATCTGCTCACGTGCGCATCCTCTTTGGCATCTTTCCGGCTTGCGGTGCGCGCGGAAACGTGCGAACATGACAGCGTTCCGGCAGAGGCCGGAACGGAGACAATACAAAAAGGTATCTGTTCAGCCTGCATCTCGGATTTGATACTCGATGCGGCCGGCCAGAGGGTGCCGTGTGCACCGGGAGTTTTGTGAAAGGAAGATTTTATGCGCTTTGTCATTCAGCGTGTGCAGCACGCATCAGTCACCGTGGAGGGTGAGGTTGTGGGGAGGATTGCAAAGGGATTCCTGGTCCTCGTTGGAATCGAGGATTCCGACACCCGGGAGCTGGCCGATCGAATGGTCCGGAAGCTGATCGGACTCCGGATTTTCGAGGATGCCGACGGCAAAACCAACTGCAGCCTTGCCTCCGTGAGCGGCGAGCTTCTCATCGTATCCCAGTTTACTCTCTATGCAGATTGCCGCCACGGAAATCGGCCGTCCTTCCTCCGGGCTGGAAAGCCTGACACGGCGAACGCGCTCTATGAATACATCATCGACGCCTGCCGGCGGGAGGTTCCTGTGGTGGAGCATGGGATTTTCGGTGCGGAAATGCAGGTGGAGCTGCTGAACGACGGACCCTTCACCATCGTGCTGGATTCGGATGAGATCTTTTCCTGATCATCTGTTCAGCCGCATCGAGGTTTTCCGAAGGAAAATCGAGGTGAGTGCTGAACCGTTACCTGATCTTATCCTACTGCAAAGTAGCGGCAGCACCCCGGCAGCCTTGCGGGCAATACCCCGGGACATAGAAAAAGGGCATCCATCATCTTATTCATGATCGATGCCCTCTCATTGAATGAACCGATTGATCTGCATTCTGCAGTCTCCTTTCTCTCTGTTCATACCTTATTCAGTTGTAAGACTTCCTTGTGAATGACCTGCGATGGGGTGTTACGCTTCCGTTACCATTGGACTGTACCTTCTGTGGATTATACCTGCTAAGTGGTGATCCTCTGCCCGTCTCCTGGATTGCGGTTCCTCTGCTGTCCCGGGCCTTGTCGTCACGCTTACCGTCTTCCTCTTCTCGGATCCGAATGATCCTTCTGATGATGAACTACTTAGTACATCGGTTTACCCTCTTGCTGCAAGTCTTATGGAATTTCCTTCGGTTCTATTATGGTTCTGTGGATCTTACCTATGCCTTCGGACCGTCCTCCTTTCGGATTATTTGTACTGCTCTTGTGTTCCTTTGTTGATTGTATGGTACGATACCCGGCGCAAGTTGTCAATTAGTTTTGCGTGAGAAATTAAATTGTCTGTGTATTCGCAATACTGCTTGCTTTTCAGCAAATACATCACAGTTTTCATCGCAATGTCTCCGGCAGATCCCGCAGCCGCCGCAGCGCCGCGGGACCGACGCCCTCCTGCCGGCATTGATCCCACGAACGGCTGCACTATAATTGTAACCATTCAGAGCTGCGCAGCAACGCTTTTGCGAATGGGCTCTGAATCGTTGTCTATGCTTTAGAAATAACCGTTCCGCACCCAAGACCGGAAATGGAGGAAAACCCATGCATTCTGAATCATCTGTTCATCGTTTCTTGTCCGTTCGCCTTGCCTGCCTCGCCGCTTTCCTGCCCCTCGCTCTGGCAGGCTGCGGTGCCCCGGCAGGCGGAGCCCTGCCGGAGGATCCCGTCCCCTCCGGAGCCGTTTCCTCCGATTCCTCCGGCAAAGACACGGAGACCGCGGACCCGCAGGACGCCGAAGCGGTCCGGGCAGACTCTCCTGCAGATCCGGAGACTCCCGATGAACCGGAGGACGGCCCTTCGGAGGGTGCCGCAGAGACCGCAGAGGGTGCCGCCGATTATGATTACGGAACGCCGCTGGAGGTTCCGGAGGGGCAATACCTCAGCGAGCTCACCGGCCTTCCCATCGATGCACAGCTGCAGACGCAGCGTCCCATCGCCGTCATGGTGGACAATGAGAGCAAGGCTCTCCCCCACTACGGCACGGCGGAGGCCGACATCGTCTATGAGATGATGAACAGCACCGCGAACGATCGGATCACGCGGCTCATGTGCATCTACAAGGACTGGGGAGCTCTGGCACAGGTCGGCAGCATCCGGAGCGTGCGCCCCACCAACATTCTGATCGCCCAGGAATACGATGCGGTTCTCTGCCACGACGGCGGTCCGTATTACATCAACGATTACTTCTCCCGCTATCCGTACCACTTCTCCGGCACCTTCTCGCGGGTGAACAACGGAAAGGCAAGAGAGTTCACGGAGTACATCCTTTCCGGAGATCTGGCACGGAACTTCCGCAGCAGCGGATATTCCACGGAGTATGCTGCGGATTCCGAGGCCGCCGGCGGACACTTCCGGTTCGCCGCCTACGGGACGCAGATGAATCCGGACGATTACGATGCCGACGGCGTCCGCACTGCGAATACCATTGAGCTTCCCTTTTATCACAATCAATCCCGGCTCCTGTACAACCGGGAAACAGGGACCTACGACTACTATGAATACGGTCAGCAGCATCTGGATGCGGAGACCGGCGCGCCGCTCACCTTTGAAAATGTCCTGCTGCAGTGCTGCTCCTTCCATCAGTATGACAGCAACGGATATCTGATCTACAACTGCATTGATCGGTTCCAGTTCGCCTATTACTGCACCGGCGGCAGGAACATTTCCGTCCTGTGGTCAAAGGAGGGAGAGGGCGGCATCACCCATTTCTATGACGCGGAGGGAAATGAGCTCACCATCAATCCCGGCAAGACCTACATCGGCATCATCCCCGATGACACCTGGGACGAGGTGCGGATCTACTGATCGAAATCGACAGGCGACCAAAGTCGCATCGAAATGGGGCTGAACAGTTGCCAGATAGGTTGACTGAATCGGTCACAAGACGTGGCAGGGTGTATTTACCTTGCCCTCCGGCACAGAAGGAACACGAAGGCGATGGAAATGGCCGGGCCAAAGGGAAGGCGTCTGCGCCCGGCAAGGCGCGCCATCGCAAGGCCCAGAAGGCACGAAAGGAGCAGACACAGCACGCCGTCCCACGGCCCAAGATACAGTCCCGCCGCGGCCAGCAGCTTGATGTCGCCGCCGCCCAGCCCCTTCCGGCCGGCCGCGGCAGCATAGATTCCTGACACAAGGAGCAATCCCCCGCCCAGCAGACCGGCGCCCCAAAGGCCCTCTGCCAGCGAGGAAAGTCCCCCGCCCAATGCAGGATTTCCCGCTTCGATAAAGGGAAAGGTTGCCGCGTATACCGCAGCCAGCGCCAGCACCAGCCGGTTGGGAATGCGGCAGGATTTCCAATCCGTCAGCGCAGCAGCGAGCAGGAGGCCGATCACCAGGAGGAGGCGCAGCGACAGCACCGTCACTCCGCAGGGCACAACGCTGCCGACCGCGATTCCCATCAGGTATCCGGCCGTGACATCCTTCGGATAGTGGACACCGCCCAGAACGCGGCAGAGCGCAATCACGGCGGCCAGCGCAAGGCACAGAACGCCCAGAGGAGCTGTCTCCTGCAGAATGCACATGGCAATCACAGCGGCCGAATAGGCATGGCGGCTCGGCATAGAGCAGCCCTCCCCGTCCCGATGGATCAGCGGCGCAATGTCCCATTCCTCATACGGTCTTCTCCAGTTCTCCTTCCGGCGCACGAGGCTTAGGAGGACGAACCCGGTTCCCGGAATCAGAACATACGGCAGCACCCTTTCGGCTGCGAGGAGTGCCGCCAGCGTCTGCTGCGTCCGGCCCAGCTTCCGGAAGCTATCCAGGAACACCGCGGCCAGAAAGGCAGGATACACGAGCTCCATCAGGAGGCGCAGCAGTCTGTCCGTAAGGCGCAGCATGCGCGGTCCGTTCTCACTTCTTCGGATCCCGCCTGTAAGTCTGTCATAGAACTCCCGATAATTCCCCTGCATGGAGCATCACCTCTTCACGGTGCCGGCAGGGCTCACTACGGTTGCATCCTCTGCCGTTTCTACATTTTCCGGCTGCTCCGGTCCCGCGTCATCCTTCGCCGCCTTCTCTCCGGGCAGCTCCTCCGGAGCATCCTCCTCATCCCTCAGATCCTCCAGGGTGATCTGCTGCATCTGCTCCACCGTCGGCTTCTCGAGCAGCGCGATCCGTCTCGCCTGGTTCGTGATGATGGTCTCGAACAGATTCCGCACCGCCCTCGCATTGGCAAAATTCTCCGGCGTTCCGGATTTCTGCAGCATGATCAGGGTTCTCACCTGCTCCCTTGCCTCCGGATCCGGCGAATACTGATATTTTGCGCAGTTCAGATCAAAGATCTGCATCAGCTCATCCACGGTGTAATCCGGAAACTCAATGAATTTATTGAACCGGCTCTTCAGTCCCGGATTGGACTGAATGAAATTCTCCATCGGACCGGTGTACCCCGCCGCAATGACGACGAAATCCTCCCGATGATCCTCCATGGCCTTCAGCAGCGTATCGATGGCCTCCTGTCCGAAATCCGTCCCGTTGTCGCTGTTCCTGGCCAGCGAGTAGGCCTCGTCGATGAAGAGGACCCCTCCCATCGCCTCCTCGATCTTCTTCTGCGTTTTGACGGCAGTCTGTCCCACATACCCTGCCACAAGGCCGGAGCGGTCGCATTCGACCAGCTGGCCGCCGGAAAGGACGCCGATCTGCCGGTAAAGCCTCGCCAGAATTCTTGCCACGGTGGTCTTGCCTGTCCCGGGATTCCCGGTGAAAACAAGGTGCATGGAGACCGGGACGGTCTTCATGCCTGCCTCTCTGCGCAGCTTCTGAATCTTGGTGAAATCGTACAGCTCCTTTACATCATGCTTGATGCCGGTCAGGCCGATGAGCTCCTGAAGATCCTCCATCGGATCGGTTTCCGGCTCCGCCGGCTTCACCTCCCGAACCGCTGCAGCGGTCTGCTGTGTCCGCTCCGCCGTTTCCCCGCCATCCGTCGTGCCGCCGGGCCGCACCGTTTCTGCGCCTTCTCCCCTGTCTGCATCTGCCCTGTCCGTGGTGCCTGTCCTGTCCGGGACCGCTTCCCGCGTGTCCTCATGCGGATAGGGCTGCAGCGACTGCAGTCTGTCCAGATATCCTCCCTGAAGCTTCTCCTCCATTTCCTGCAGAGCCCTTCTGGCATTCTCCATGGCATCCACGGAGGATTTCACGGAGGAGGTTCCTCTGCGCGGTGCAGAACCTGCCGCATCCCGGTCCGAGCGCCGGTTCATGCCATACAGATCTCCGTATAAATCCGAGAACAGATTCGATCCCACTCTTGTCTCCTTTTCACGCGTTCTCCTGCCGGTACCGGCACAGATCCGCGAGACAGCATTGCCCGCACTGCGGCCGCCTTGCCGTACAGACCGCCCGTCCATGGTCCACGAAACGATGACACAGCGCATTTCCCTCCTGCGGCGGAACGATTCTGCGCAGCTCTCTCTCCACCCTGCCGGGTTCCCTGATGTCATCCACCAGTCCGATCCGGTTGCTCAGACGGATGCAGTGCGTGTCCGTCACAATGGCGGGCCTGCCGTAGATATCCCCCAGGATCAGATTCGCACTCTTCCGGCCGACCCCCGGCAGTGCCAGGAGCTCCTCCATCGTATCCGGCACCCTGTCTCCGTATTGTTCGTGCAGAACACGCATGCAGGCGCTGATATCCCTTGCCTTGGAGTGCCCCAGCCCGCAGGGTCTCACAATTGCCTCAATGGCCTCCGGCCCTGCCGCGGCCAGCGCCTCCACGGAGGGAAACGCACCGAGAAGCTCCGTCATGACAAGGTTCACCCTTGCATCCGTACACTGCGCCGCCAGCCGCACGCTGACCAGCAGCTGCCATGCGTCCCGGTAATCCAGCGAACAGCCGGAATCCGGATATTCTGTCTGCAGCCTTGCGATCACTGCAAGTGCCAATTCCTTTTTCGTCATCTCTTCGCTCTTACCGGATGAAGTCTTCCCCCAGTGTTCCTTCCTCGCCCATGAGAATCCTCATGGCACGGTACTGATCCTTCTGCGCGACCTCCAGATGATAGACCCTTCGCTCCTCCTCATGATTGACGTAGTGTCCGTCTGCCCAGTCCGCTGTCTTCATCTGCGGTCCGCTGATGACAAGTGCCCCGCTCGTAAACCAGGAATTGGTCCGGATTCCGGCATCCCGCAGGAGCTTCTCCTTGCGGTCAATCTCCTCCTTGCTGCCATCGGCCAGCGTAACGCGCTTTGTAAACAAGAACATTTCCTTTTCTCCCTGCTGCATCATGTCCGCAGAAGCGGGCTCTCCTCTCCGGGGCTTACGACCGCAATGGCCTGTGTCGCCCTGGAAATTGCTGTGTACAGTCTGTGACGCGAGAGTTCATTGTCGGGATAGGACACCGCATCGACATCCGGCAGGATCACGTGATCGAACTCCAGACCCTTGGCATAGGCGAGGCTGATGAGAATCGCACCCCCCGCAGGGATGGCCTCCTCTCTTCCGATGATGGCCGGCGTTTCCTCTCCCAGGACCGTGCGCAGGGCACGCTGTGTCCGATCCAGTGATTTCTTATCGGCGCAGACAACCGCCGTCACCCCCGGTTCTGCGGACATCCTGCGCACAAGTACCGCCAGCTTCTCCGCCCATTCCCCCGGGTCCTTCGCCGTCACCCTCTCCGGCTTCGTTCCGGGCCGCTGCACGGACTGTGCCAGGAGGCGTCTCTCCTTCGGCAGCAGTCCTGCGAACAGGGCAGTGATTTCCGGCGAGGACCGATAGCTCGTCTGCAGGGACAGCTCCACCGTCTCCTTCTTCTGTCTCCGGAACATCTCATGAATTTCCGCAAAGGCGATATTTCCCTCCCGAATGGACTGGAATTCATCCCCCAGCAGCATGAATCTGGCATTGATGAAATACCGGGCAAAGGTCATGAGCTGCGCTTTGGTATAATCCTGCACCTCATCGATGCAGACGTAGCGGGCCGTTCGGTCGCACTCCCCTGTCAGCGCCATCTTCAGATAAAACCACTCGATGGAGGTGAGCTTTTTCCTGCCGAGGAGTCTCCGGCCGATATGGTCAATGTCCAGCCAGCCGCACTCACGGATCATCTTGAAGGCGCCGCCGTAGCTGTTCTGCATGCGGTTCTCTTCCTTCCCGTCCATCGGCTCTCCGGTGTCCTCACCGTCTGCCGCCTCCGACTCCTCTGCGCAGGCCCCGTCTGTGCCCTCTTCCTCCTGGTCCCTGCGCTTTTTCCTGCAGAGCGTTCTCTTCGCCTCCTCCAGGAGCTCGTCCACGGTCACCTGAATGAGCCGCACTCCGACCGGAATTCTCCCTGCATTGCGGTTTAGGACCGCCAGAATCTGTTCTGCACTCAGCACCGGCCTTCCCTTCTGGTCGATCGGGATCAGATCTGCGGCCTCAAAGGAGAAGGTCTCCAGCGCGGCATCAATGCGTTCCAGCGTCTCTGCCTTCGTCTCAAGCCCCGGATCCGGGATGGGATCATGTACCATCTGCAGGAACTCCGTCCAGGTCAGGGTGTTGGGATTGCGCTCTCCCAGATCGGGCAGCACGTTGTCGATGTACTGGCGGAAAACCGGATTCAGGGTGATGAGATAGACATTCTCCGGCCGCAGCGTTTTCCTCTGGTGGTAAAACAGAAAGGCGATGCGCTGCAGCAGCACCGACGTTTTGCCGCTTCCTGCAATGCCGTTCACCAGGAGCACCGGCACATCCGGATAGCGGATGACGGCGTTCTGTTCCTTCTGTATGGTCACGGTGATGGCCTGCATCTTATCGCTGTGCTGTCTGGACAACGATGCGATCAGCATCGGATCCTCGATGGCCAGCTGCGTGTCAAAATAAGCCCGCAGCCGATCCCGATCCAGATCAAACTGACGGCGCAGCAGGAGCTCCACGGGGATTCTCCTTCCGTCCACCTCATAGGAGGTCGTACCGTTTTCCTGGTTGTAGTAGGTCTCTGCGATGGGAGACCTCCAGTCCACGATCAGCTGATCATACCCGTTCTCTGAGATGGCGCTGCGGCCGATGTAATAATCCTCCGGCTCCTCCGAGGGGTCGAACTGCAGCTGCACCCTTGCAAAATAAGGAGACTCCAGCAGCATCCGCACATTTGTGAGCTTCTGCGTCATCGTACCGGACTTGATGTTGTAGGTGTCAATGTAGCGGTTCCATGTCTCGATCTCGCCGTAGGACTCCGTCTTCACCTCGTCATCCGCCGTGTCATACCGGATGTTGGTGAGAATGTCCGCCTTCTCCTCCACGGCCTTTTCGTTCAGTTCTGCAATGTCTGTCTCCAGCTCTGTCTGCATTTCGAGCAGCTTCGCATAGGTCTCTGTCAGATGCTGCTGTTCCTGTTCGAATATTCTCTGATCCATACCAATCTCCATTCTGCTGTTCCGACACACCGCAGGGATCTCCGGTGCATCGTTACATTATAACATGGTATCGGTTCCGCACCAGTCGGCCGCAGACACACATTCATCACATTTCCATGACAGTTCGGTCACAATTTCTCTTTACCATTTTCAGAGTAGCCGTCCATGCCGGGCACAGCCCGGCTCCATCATGATTTGACGTCAGCTGCCCTGCGCATTCCGCATCCGTGCAGCTCTCATCAGGGAGGTAATCCATTATGACCAGCAACCGCAATCCACTGAAACGGACGGGCGTCGCTCTTGCGGCCTCTGCCCTTCTTCTTGCTGCCATGCTGACATCCTTTGTCAGCATGGCAGCAGAGTCCCCGACCGTCACGCAGACCGCCGTCGCTTCCGGCTTTGTCATGAGCACGGATTATCCCGGCATCTCGGTCAAGGCCGGCAATTCCGTCAGCTTCTCCATTGATTTCTCCAATTCCGGCTCCGGCGAGCTCACGAGCCTGTCCACCTCCGCACTTCCGGAGGGGTTTGAGGGCTATTTCCAGGGCAGCAGCCACACCGTTTCCGAGGCATATGTCCAGAACGGATACACCGAAGGACTTTTGACCTATGTAGTCAACATTCCGGATGACGCCTCCGACGGAGAATATAAAATCACCCTGTATGCAAAGGGCTCCTCGAAGAGCGCCTCTCTTACGCTCACCCTGAATGTTGCGGAGCTGAACCTCGGAGCCAGCACGCTGACCACCGATTATGAGGATCAGGAGGGAGCCTCCGGAACCTCCTTCTCCTTCTCCTCTACCCTGACCAACAACTCCACGGAGGAGCAGTCCTATGCCATGTCCGCCGATGCTCCGGACGGCTGGACCGTCACCTACACGGCCTCGGACGGCTCCACCAGCGTATCCGCCATCGATGTGGACGGCGCCTCCAGCTCGAACTTCACCATCAAGGTAACCCCCGCCGACAATGCGGAGGCCGGGGAATATGTCATCCCCATCACTGCCTCCTCCGCCAACGAAACGCTGAATCTGGAGCTCAAGGTTACCATCACGGGAAAGTACTCTCTCTCCCTGCTCACGCAGAATGAGACGCTCTCCTTCAACGCCAAGGCCAACAAGAAGACCTCCGTGGTCCTGCAGGTGAAGAATGACGGCAACGTCGACCTCTCCGACATCAATCTCACGGCATCGACCCCCACGGACTGGACCGTAGAGTTCTCCGAGAGCACCATTGATTCTCTGGCCGCCGGAGCAACCAAGGAGGTTACTGCCTATGTTACGCCTGCACAGACCGCCATCAGCGGTGACTATGTGGTCAGCATGACCGCCTCCGCCTCCGAGACGTCGAACAGCTCCAGCTTCCGTGTGACGGTGGAGACGCAGACCGTCTGGGGAATCGTCGGTATTGTGATCATCGCTGCCATTTTCGCTTGCCTGTATGAGGTATTCCGCAAATTCGGGAGGCATTGATTCATGACAACAGCAAATGATTCTATGATCACCATCACCAATCTCAGCAAGTACTACGGTGATGTGAAGGCGGTGAATCATCTGGATCTGGAAATCCGAAGGGGAGAGGTGTTCGGACTGCTCGGACCAAACGGTGCGGGCAAGACGACCACCACCCTGATGCTCCTGGGATTGACGGATCCCACCGCCGGCCGTGCCGTCATCGACGGACTCGACTGCACGAGAGAGTCCCTTGCGGTAAAGAACAAGGTGGGTTACCTGCCGGACAACGTCGGCTTCTATCCTTCCATGAGCGGCCGCGAGAATCTCATCTTCTCCGGCATGATGAACGGGCTGGACCGTCCCTCTGCCGTTGCCCGGGCCGCCGCCATGCTCGAGCGCGTCGGCATGACCTACGCCGCAGACCGCAAGGCGGGAACCTATTCCCGCGGCATGCGGCAGCGCCTCGGCATTGCCGATGTCCTCATGAAGGATCCGCGCATCATCATCATGGATGAGCCGACAGCCGGCATTGACCCCTCCGGTGTCCGTGAGATCACAACGCTCATCCGGAATCTCGCCGTGGAGGACGGCATCACCATCATGATCTCCTCGCACGACCTGTATCAGATTCAGAAGATTTCCGACCGCGTCGGCATCTTCGTCAAGGGAAGGCTCATCGCCTGCGGATGCATCGAGGAGCTGGGCAGACAGCTCATGAGCAAGGGTCTGTTCATGTTCGATATCGTCTGCGAGCAAAACGGCGAGAAGGTCTGGAATGAGGATTTTCAGAATCTCATCCGATCGATTCCGGGCGTCACCATCATCGGCCGCCGTCTCGACGGAACCGTGCACATCGAGGCCTCCAGGGACATTCAGAAGGAGCTCCTGCGGACTCTTGTCGATGCGGATTATACGGTTCGCGAGATGCACCAGGAGGGCGGCGACCTGACGGAAATCTACCGGAAATATTTTGAGGCCGCAGAAATCGAGGAAGGAGGTGCACACCATGGAAGCCAGGACAATGAAAGCGCAGAGCCCGAAAAAGGGAGCAGGCTCCGGGCAGCTGCAGAACGGCTTACAGCAGCTTTTCGAGAGAGCAAACAGTGATGCCGCAAGGAGGAACCGCCACGGAATGTACATCCTGTTCCGCAAGGAGCTCTCGGATCACCTGCACTCCGTGCGGTTTCAGATCCTGTTCCTGCTGCTGGCGGTCGTAAGCTTCATCAGCCTGTACGGTGCGATCGGCACGCTGGCGGATGCGGCGTCGCAGACCTCGGACGGAACCACGGCGCTGTCGGACTACCTGTTCCTCCTCCTCTTCACCACGAGCGGCTCCAGCATTTATTCCTTTTCCACCTTTGCGGGCTTTCTGGGACCGATCATCGGCATCATGCTGGGATTTGACGCCATCAACGAAGAGCTCGCACAAGGGACGCTGAACCGCCTGGCCGCGCAGCCCATCTACCGCGACACCATCATCAACGCCAAATTTCTGGCGGGCGCGGCAGCGATTTCCATCACCGTCTTCTCCATCGGCGGACTGATGACCGCCGTCGGCCTCATCAGCACGGGGCTGGTGCCCACCGGGGAGCAGGTTGCAAGGCTCCTTCTCTTCTTCCTGATGATCGTCCTGTACATCAGCATGTGGATGGCTGTAGCGGAGTTCTTCTCGGTGGTGTGTCGGCATGCCGCCACCGCGGCCCTCGCCTGCATTGCCATCTGGCTGTTCCTGACCATGTTCCAGAGCCTGATCGCATCCGGCATCGCCGGAATGATTTATCCCACCGACGGATGGATGGGGCAGGCGAACATCCTCAAGTACTATGAGCTGAACACGGCTCTGTGCCGGATCTCTCCGTACTACCTGTTCAGTGAAATCGTCTCCATCGTGATGAATCCGAATGTCCACTCCACGAGCATCGTGTCCATCCTGGAGAGTCAGGAGGGGGCGCTGACCAGCTACCTCACCTTCGGGCAGAGTCTTCTGCAGATCTGGCCCCACATCGTCGTGATGCTGGCCCTGACCGTGGCCGCCTTCGGCGCAGGATACATTGCCTTCATGCGCAAGGAAATCCGCGCATAGCAGCTCCTGCCGGACGTTTCTCATCGAATGCGTGTCAGCAAACGCAGGCAAAGCGGCAGGGAGTCTGTTCAGAAAAAGAGCGGGATGCGCTTTCAAGCGCATCCCGCTCTTTTCTGCTGTCTTTCTATCCGGCCCCGGGCAGGCGGTCCTGCATTTCCTGCCTTCGCCGCCGGGAGCTCCTGCGGCGCTGCCCGCTGCCGCATCAGTTCTTCTTCGTGCTGTCCGTGCTCTTCGCATCCGCCTTCTTCGTGCTCGAGGCGGCTCCCGTCTCGGCCTCCGTCTTGCTCTCAGATTTGCTCTCGGACTTACTCTCCGTCTTGCTCTCCGTCTTGTTCTCAGACTTGCTCTCTGTACTCTTCTTGGCTGTCTCCGAAGCGGCATCCCCGCTTCCCGTCAGCTTTCCGAGCGTGTTCTTTAAGCCGGAGGCCGTGTCCTTGAGCTGACCGGCCGCATCGTTCAGCGTGGAAATGGTATCGTTGAAGCCCTCGAAATCAATGCTGCCGATGGAATCCATGGTGGTATCCACGGAATTCGAGGTCTTGCTCACGGCGGAATTCAGCGTTGCCGCCGTCTTGTTCAGCTCGGCGGTGATGGTATTCATCTGCGCCGCCGCCTCAGAGAGCTGCGCGATGGTCGTGTTCAGCTCTTCAAAATCCAGCTCATTGATCCGGTTGATCGCCTTGTCTGCGTCCCTGGTCGTGGTGTTCATGGTATCCACGGTGCCGCTGACGTTGTCCAGCACATCCTGCAGATCCTCCGTTGCCGTCTGCATGTTCGCAATCGATGCATTCAGCCCGTCATAATCGATGTCCGCCAAGGCCTGGATGATGACATCGATGTTGTCCGCATTGTCCGCAACGACCTGATCGATGTCCGTCACGGCAGAATTGACGCCGTCAATGGCCGTCCCGATGCCGCTGACCTGGTCGTTGACGTTGCTGATCACCTCCCCCACCTGCACGAAGGAGTCATCCAGCTGAACGCCCACGTTCTCCACGATTCCATTCATCTGCTGCATTGTGTCATTCGCCGAGGACACCACCTGATTCACTCCTGCAACCGTGTCCTCCAGACCGGAGACCGTGCTGTTGAGGTTGTTCAGCAGCAGGAACAGTCCCGGGGCCACCGCCGCAACGCCGGCGCCGAATACCACCAGGAGCAGAATGCTGCCGACCGCGGCCACCTTATTGCTGCGGGAGCTCTTCTCCACGGACCTCGCAATCCTCTCCATGGCCGCGGTCAGCTCCTCCATCCGGCGCTCTTCCGCTGCCTGTGTCTGATTCACCGCTTCCTGGGCGGGTGCTTCTCTTTTTTCCTCATCTGCCATACTGGAACCTCCTTTATGACATAACCGTTGCTCTCCGCAGCCCTCGCCTTGATAGTATCATGGCCGCTGTAAATATTCTACCAATGCGTGTGCGTTTCTCCCGGCTTTTTTCAGCGAATGTTACAGTTCACTCGCCCGCCGGCGACGGGTCCTGCAGACGGGTAGCGAATGGACTGCCGCAGGATCTGCCTGCAGGGCTGCGGGCCCGGGACTACGGCACGCTCACATTCTCCCCGATCACATTCCGCACATTTCTGGCTGCCCGCCGGCTCAATTCCTTGTACTGCCGGATTTCCTCCTTCGAAAATCCCTGAAACCGCAGCTCCTCAATGTCCCGGAAGGCCCGTTCCAGAGCCTCTGTGATCGGCGCAGCTTCCCGGCCGTAGCTGACCATGGTCACGGTCTTTCCGGCCGCCTTCGCCCGATCCTTCCCGGCTGCCTCCCCTGCCGCATCTGCCGTCTGCTCCTGCGCTGTCCTCGTTCCATACGGATCCTGCACCCTTGCCGCCTTTCCGGATACCTCCTTCTGACGGTCCTCCTCCGGGAGCCGCACCTTCTCGCGCTGAATCAGACGGCGCCTCGTCAGCCGCTGCAGACTCCCCGCAAGGCTTCTGGCCGACCATCCGGTATAACTGCTGATCTCCCGCACATCCGCAGTCCCTCCCGCCAGCTTCAGATACAGAAGAATCTGCACCTCCTTCTCTTCCAGATCGTACCCCTTCCGAATGCGCTCCAGTGCATTCTCCAGCATTCTGTCCTCGTAGAAATTCAGTGCAAACGGATTGTCTTCCATCGATGCGTCCATGCGGACGTCCACCCGCTCCTGCCCGAGCTGCCTTCTGGGCTCCACGGGCGTAACGCTCCCGTCTCTCGCGAAATTCAGCAGAAACGAATAGATCGCAGGGCTGCGCCGGAGATATCCGCCCTCCGTGTAGATGTCCTTGTAAAACCGGCTGTAGTACTCGATGACATCCATTTTCATCCGGACCACACGGCCGATGCTGGCCCCGCCCTGGGATACCAGAGAGCCTTCGGTTTTCACATAGTAATAGACTGGTACCTTCAGCACATAGATCTGATTCGTATGGAGCACATACTCCATGTTGAAAATAAAATCCTCCGCCCAGTTCAGCTGGGTGTCCATCCGCATCCGGTTTTCCTCAATGATGCGCCGGCGGTAGAATTTGTTCCACAGCACACCGTAATAGAAATCCGCCGGACATTTCACCATCTCATCCGCATATTCCTCCCGGGTTAAGAGGCCCTCCTCCTCGATGTCCCCCTTGGGGGAGAAATTCCTGCCGATCACCCGGTAGAAATCCGCGATCACCATATCACAGCCCGGGTTGTCCTCCATGGTGCGGACAAAGAGCCGCGTGGCGTCCGGCGTAATCCAGTCGTCCGCATCCAGAAACTGAATATACTCCCCCTGTGCCATCGACAGTCCCCGGTTCCGGGTATCCGAAACTCCCGAATTCTCCTTGTGCACCACACGGATCCTGGAATCCCTGCCTGCGAAGGCATCCAGAATGCCCGGCGTTGCATCGCTGCTCCCGTCATCCAAAAGGAACAGCTCAAAATCCTGGTAGGTCTGTCCCAATATGCTCTCAATGCAGCGGCCGATCGTATTCTCTGCGTTGTAGATCGGAACGATGATACTGACCGTCGCCATACACGTCCCCTCCCGTCACTCTCTTCTGTCAGTTAATTAAGGAAGCGCCGATCAAAGCGATTCCCCGGCTTCCCCCTGCTTCCCGTCGTTGACTCTTGTGGTCAGCAGACGGATTCCGTTGAATTCGATGTCATCCTGCACCGGAATCAGAATGTACTCTCTTCCGTCAATCACCCTTGTGGTAATCATGGAGGACATCTCCGACTTCACCGAGATCTTCACACTGGGGGATCGGAGCTCCATCACCGTCCTGCCGGCAAGGTTCTCCGCGCGGAAGGTCTGCCCCTCCTTCATTTCCTCATCGTAGATCTCATCGAATTTCTCAATGGCCTGCGTCTGTACCCCGGCGTCCTTCAGAATGCGGCGCACCTCATTTTTGCCCAGCTCCGCCGTTTCCTCGCCGTCCTCGCTCTGCCGGACCATTTCATTCAGAGAATCGGTCAGATTCCTGACATTCTCAAAATCGCAGTCCCGCCCCAGGGCCTGCTCCACAAGTCCTGCAAAGAGCTCCTTCTGAACCGTTTCCGTAAAGGGAAGGTCCCCGCCGATGAGGCCGTCCATCAGCTCCGGATGGCGTTCGTCCTCCTTTCTGGCATAGTAAAGAATCGAATGGAGGTCGGCTCCTCTGTCATGAAAGGCCGGATAGAGAAAGCCCAGCTCCGGCATCTGAACACCAAGGTCGCTCTTCTTATTGACAAAGGTCAGCGTCTCTTCATCATAGCAGAGTCCCTCCTTCACCTCCACCACAGGGCAGATGCAGCAGATCATGAAGGAATACACATTCTCACTGGCATCCTCCATCTCAAGGCCGTCCGAGGTTCTGCCCGGCACATCGTAGACGCCGTGCGCCAGCACGATCAGGTGCCTCCCTGCCTGGTCCAGATGCTCCAGAATGTGCCCGAAGAATTCCGCGTTCAGCTCCTCATCCCGGAAATCCGACTGCAGCATGCGGAACATCATGGCCTGCTTGCCGCCGGCCCTCTCCTCCTGCAGCGGAAACTCAAGGGTGAACAGATTCCTGCCGATCTTCCCCGTGAGGGTCTTGCGCAGCAGCTCACAGTATTTCTCCGTCTCCTCCTCGGGAAGCGCCCGGAAGGTCTCCCGCAGCTGCGTGATGACCGATCCGTCCTCCGCCGCAAAGCAGCCCGTCATCCGGTCGATGACGCACTTGCTCTTGGTCATGGTCTTTCTGATTTCCTGAATTTCCTTGCGATCCATAAAAACTCCTTGTCAAAACTCCCCTGTCTGCTCCGAGGGACAGCCGCTGTCCGGACTCCTCCCGATGAACCGGGCTGTTCCGCCGGCTGCGCTGTTCCGCGCTGCAACGATCATGCACTTGCTCCTGCTCAAAATCAATCCCTTTATCCCCGGCCATTCTGCCGCAGGATTCACCTTTGTCTTGTCACGGCAAAAATGCTACACTATGCGCTATGAAAAAGAATAATCAAAAACACATTATCTGGACATTTATCTCCCTTTTGCTGGCACTCATGTCGGTCTGGGCCGTGCTGAGTCAGAGCAAGGAAATGAGCTTCCGGGATCTGAGTGCAGCACTGTTCTCCTGCAGTCCGGGGTGGCTTCTCCTTGCCTTCCTGTGCATGTTCGGATACATCGCCTTCGAGGGTCTGGTCATCTGGTACCTCCTGCGGTACTGCGGCTTTGACCGCACCGTGGGACAGGGCATTCTGTATGCCGCCGCGGACATTTACTGCGCCGCCATTACGCCTTCCGCCACCGGCGGCCAGCCGGTATGTGCCTGGTTCATGCTGCGGGACAAGATTCCGATGGGCTTCATCACGGCGATCCTCGCACTGTACCTGATCGCCCACACCTTTTCCACGCTGATCATCGGATTTGCCACGGTGCTCCTTGCACCCGGCACCTTTGCCGCCCTCTCCCTTATCGCAAAGCTCCTGGTCATTCTGGGATACATTACCGTGACCGGACTGGCTGTTCTGTTCATCTTCCTCCTGAAGAAGACCGATATGATCCACCGCACGGGCGACCGCATCATCGACTGGCTGACCCGGAAGGGCTGGGTGAAGAAGAACCGGTACTGGAAGGAGAAGTTTGCCGGCATGCTGTCCGACTACAGCAGCTGCCTCGGCGTTCTCAAGGATGAGAAGCAGAAGGTCGTGCTGACCCTGATGGGGCTGGCCCTCCTGCAGCGCCTCTCTCAGACCATTGTACCTTCTCTGGTTTATCTGGCAAAGGGCGGCACCTTCCGCTATGCAGGGACGGTATTCGCCTCACAGATCTATTCCGCCATCGGCTCCATGTGCATGCCGATTCCCGGCGGCATGGGTGTCGCCGATTACCTGCTGTTCAACGGGCTCAACACCTTTCTGGACAAAGAAAAGGCGCTGGAGCTGGAGCTCCTCTCGAGGAGCTGCTCCTTCTATCTGTGTGTGTTCCTGAGCCTTATGATCGTACTGGCCGGCTACGTGAAGCGTCACCGTCAATACTCCAATGTCGGCGTGAAGAGGTGATCCCCGGACGCACCGCGGTAATCTCCCTTCTTTGCAGCCGATGCCCGGGCCTGCCTGTCGGTTTCCATCCGGAATTCGTCCGCAGGCGGCTGTTACCTATCCGTTGCATGTCAGCAAGAACAGCACCTGATCCGTTTCGGGATCAGGTGCTGTTCTGCATCTGTGCTATGTCTCGCGCGGCCTGCCCTTTCATCGCGCTCTTCTGCTGCTCCGGTGCAGCAGCCTCTGCCGCCTGCAGCGCACATTCGCCGCAGAAAATGCTTTACTCCGCGTTTTCCTACGCCTCTCCTGCCTTTTCCTCATAGTCCGGATGCGTGGATTTCCAGAGCCTGTCCGCAACAGGTGCCCATTCCTTCGCGTAATTCTCGCACTTGCCGCAGAGATGGCCGACGGTTTCCGGCTCCGTCAGATCCGTGCTCTTCGCGCCGGCCTCCCGGACCAGCTGCTGCAGCTTCTCCGGATTCTCCAGAAAGGGACAGGGCCGCAGCAGGTTCCTGTTGAAGGGCTGGTTCTGCTGATAGAGCCTGAAGAGCGGCTGCTGCAGACACTCCAGAAGGCTCTTCTCGTGAATGTTCGCACCCGAATAATGAATGAAGACGCAGGGCTCCACATCGCCGTTCGGATTGATGTGGCAGTAGTTCTTCCCGCCTGCAATGCATCCGTTCACCCACTCACCGTCGTTCTGGAAGTCCATCGCAAAGATCGGCTTGCCTCCCTCATAGCCGCGGATCTCGCGAACGCGGCGATACATGTACTCGCGCTGCTCCGGCGTCGGCACCAGGTCCATCGCCGCATCCATTCCCACCGGCATGAAGTGGAAATACCAGGTGAATGCCACCCCCTTCGAAATCAGGAAATCCATGAATTCATCCGAGGTGACGGCCTCGCAGTTGGCCCTTGTGTAGCAGATGGAGGTGCCGTAGACCAGCCC
Organism: Clostridium sp. CAG:302; assembly: GCA_963657295.1. Classification (GTDB taxonomy): domain Bacteria; phylum Bacillota; class Clostridia; order Lachnospirales; family Lachnospiraceae; genus CAG-791. The sequence continues at coordinate 7,657 of CAVKMX010000005.1, read as the reverse complement.
GTTTGCATGCAGCAGGTCCATGGTGTCCATGATCTTCCGGAAGGTTCCCTGTCCGCGTCTTGCGTCCGTCGTGTCCTCGTACCCCTCAATCGACAGGGACAGCACAATGTTCCTGGATTTCTTCATCTCATCGCAGAATGCCTGGTCCACCAGCGTACCGTTGGTGAACAGCATAAAGCCGCAGTCCTTATGCTTCTGCGCCAGACGGAAAATATCGTTCCGGCGCACGGTCGGCTCACCGCCTGTCATCACATAGCCGTGAATGCCCAGCTCCTTTCCCTCTGTGACAATCCTGTCCATATCCTCATAGGACAGATTCAGCTGATGTCCGTACTCCGAGGCCCAGCAGCCGGTGCAGTGCAGGTTGCAGGCGGAGGTCGGATCGAACAGAATCACCCACGGAATCCCAACGCCGTACTTCTTCGCCGCCTTCTTCGTCTCCTTATATCCGGAAAAGCCCGCCTCGAAGCCAAAGGACAGGAACAGTCCCTCCAGATAGTCGAGATCGGCATAATCCAGCAGGTTGTTGAAAAATCTCGTCCATTTTCCGTCTCTGCCGAAGGCCGTGCGCAGCCGCTCATACGCTTCCGGCGGCCAGGTGTCCCCGTTGAGCTTCTGAACTGCGTCGATGACGCCGACAAAGCCTTCCTCCCGATTGGAAACCGCCTTCCGGCCGGCTGTCCTCAGCACAGCCTCAAAGGCGGCACGTTCTGCTGCATGTGTCAGTTTATTAGCCATCGTTCCTCCCCTGCCGCGATCCGCGGCATTGTCTGTATTTATGACCAACGTTCATTTATACTGTAGCACTTTTCCCGGACAATGAACGGACAAAAATTCATTTCTGTGGCACAGGAGGGGAATCCAAACTCCCTCTGCCGGCCAAAAGAGCGCCGGGGGATCTCCCCCGGCGCCCGGTCAGACAGATATGTATATACAGTAAATGTGCAGCCCTCATCTCGAATTTGATACCCGAAAATGCCCGATGGCATTTTCTCCTTGCATTCGCAAATCCTCGATGCGGCTCAGCGCTGTCCGATCCGCCGCAGCAGCCGGAACCGGTGAACAATGAGCCAGAGGAGCACCAGCCCCAGCAGGGCCGCCAGAAGCGCTCCCCAGAGGGGAATCTGCCGGATGTTGTAGCACCGCACATTCACCCACATGCGGTTGGTGGCCGTGCTCTGCTCCGGTGTGAAATAACGCATGATGCTGGATCTTTGAATGGTCTCCCTTGAGGGATACTGCGCCGCCAGCTGTCGGTCTGCCTGCTCGGCCGGCACCGTCAGAAGATACGCGGAAGGATCCTCATCCGAATCCTCTCCCAGGAAGAAATAGCTGACATCATGCTGAATGGTGTCCTCTTCGTCCTCCTCGGCGCCGTAGTTCCACTCCAGATACTCCAGGATCCGCGGGTCCTCTCCGCCGGAAATCACGGAGGTATAACCGATGTAGTACATGTTGCGGATGGCATTGTCCGGGCGGGAGACGAAGTTGATGAAGGCCTCCGCCGCCTGCTGCTTGGCCGCATCACTCCCGATGCCTCTTCTGAGCATCACCCAGCCGTCAAAATAAATGTTGGTGCTCTCCTCCGGCACGGCGAAATTCAGCGTGAAATCATCCTCGTCGGCCTGATCCATGGTGTACACCGCATCCCCGGACCACTGGTAGTTGGCCACCACCTTTCCGGTGATCATGTCCGCCTTTCCCGCATCGGTTTCAAAGGCATAGACATTGTCCTTCATCGCCTGGAGCCAGTCCTGCACCTCCTGGATGGTTTCCTCGGAGGTATCGTTCATGACATTCTCCAGATTCACTTTGTAATCCGGATCGTTGATGAATTCCTCTGAGGTCAGGAGATCGTGCCGGAGGGCCCCCACTGCGGCGAAATAACACTCGCGGACGCTGTCCTTGATGGTGATCCGTCTCCTGTAATCCGGATTGAGCAGTACCGACCAGGTGGAGGCCTCCTCCTTCGTCATCTCCTCCGGATTGTAGACAATGCCGGTGATGCCCCACATATACCCTGCCGCATATTTGGCCCAAGGCTCCCCGTTGATTTCCTTTGTTTCGAAAATATTCCTGAGGTACGGAGAGACGCCTTTAATATAGTAGTTGTTCTCCTCGCCGGCATCAAAGAAGCCCTCCGAGAGCGGAACGAGCTGATCCTCGCTGATGAGCTTCATGAACATATATTCCGAAGGACAGACCAGATCAAAGGTGTCCCCCAGCGTCAGCATGTTGTACAGATCCTCGTTGGTGCCGAAGGTGGAATACTCCACCTTCACCCTGACGCCGTAATTCTCCAGGTACCAGTCCTCGAAATCCTGGATCATGGAATTCTCTCCGAGGATGTCGCCGTCCGGCAGATCAATGGTCTCGTCCTCATCCCAGCCGCCGGTGTCAATGTATTCCTCCCAGCTGCAGATGCGCAGGGTAACGGTATCCGATGCGCTTTCCGCCGCCTGCACCGGAAGCCTTCCGACGGATCCTCCTGCCGCAGCGGCGCAGCAGGCTGCGGCCAGAAGACCGCTCACCATCCTCCTCTTCCGCCCTTCCAGGGGGCGCAGGTCCCTTCTGTGCGGCATTCTCATCTTGCCTCCTCCTTCCGAGCCGTCTGCGATGCAGTGCTCCTTGCCTGATGTCCGTTCATGCCGGCGACGATCACAATCACGACCAGAAAGATCACGGTGGAAAGGGCCCACAGGGCCGTTTTGATCGTGGTCTGCGAGCCTCTTGTCGCATTGACGACATAGGTGCTGATGGTATCAAAGGTGGCAGGCTTCGTATAAGTGGTGATGAAATAATCGTCCAGCGACAGCGTCACCGCGAGAGCAAAGCCGGACACAATGCCGGGCACCAGCTGCGGAATGACCACCTGGGTCAACGCCCGGAACGGCGATGCGCCAAGGTCCAGCGCCGCCTCATAGAGGCTCGAATCCATCTGCTTGATCTTCGGCAGCACGGCCAGGTAGACAAAAGGCGCGCACAGCGTCACATGCCCCGCAATCAGCGGGAAGAAGGAATCCTTGCTGATCCGCAGCACCACCACGAGAAGGATGCAGAGTGAAAAGCCGGTCACCACATCCGCATTGACCACCGGCACCTTGTTGAGGACGGAAACAGCGCCGCTGACCTTCTCTCTGGAATAAAAAGCGCCGATGGCGCCCAGCGTTCCGAGAATGGTGGCGATGGCTGCCGCGCCAAAGGCCAGCAGGAGCGTGCCGACAATCATATCCCGCAGCTCCTCTGTAGTGAACAGCGTCACATAGTTGTGCAGCGAAAAGCCGCGGATGGCACCGATGTTCGTGGAATCCGTAAAGCTGTATACCGCCAGAATCAGAATCGGCAGATAAATGAACAGCAGCATCAGGAGCATGAACAGCCATTTGGCCCCCCGAACGAGTCTTCGTCTGTTTCCGTTCACAGCAGCGCACCTCCTCTGACGGTTTTCTCCTCATTGTCCTCTGTCAGCAGCGTGAACAGGCAGATCAGTGCCAGCAGAATGAGGGCGATCATGGAGCCTCCGTTCCAGTTGTAGGAGGCAAAATAGCTGCCGATGAGGCTGCCCATGATGTAGGTGCTGTTGTAGAGCATGTCCAGCACCACATAATTGGTCATGGCCGGCAGGAACACCATCGAAACACCGCTCAGGATCCCCGGCACCGACAGGGGAAGCGTCACGCGCAGGAAGGTCTGCACCTCATTGGCCCCAAGGTCCATGGCCGCCTCCATCAAGGCGCCGTCCAGCCTTGAAATGGAGGTATAGATCGGCAGGATCATGAAGGGCAGGAAATCGTAGGTCATTCCGATCACCGCGTTCAGGGTCGGATACATGGCAAGATTCCCCTCGAGCAGCGTCAGGATCTCCTTCAGGGCCGTGATGCGCAGGGAGAAATTGATCCACATCGGCATCACGAACAGCATCAGGATGACGGACCGGCTCTTTAACCGGCTGAACGCCAGGATGCAGGCGATCGGATAAGCGATAAGAAGGCATACCACCGTGGTCACCATGGCAATGAAGAAGCTGTAGAACAGCGTGCCCATCGCGTTGGGATCCGTGAAAAAGCCGGTGAAATTGGCCATCGTAAACTGTCCCGAGCCGTTGGTGAAGGCGTAATACAGCAGGACGATCAGAGGCGCCGCCACGAACAGCAGAAGGAAGACAATATAGGGAATACAGAGCGATTTTCTCGTAAAGCGAAGCTGCATAGGTCGATTCTCCTGGTATGGTACCGGTTCAGCACCTGGTAGGAACACATTCTGCGGCGGCAATCCGGGTCCCTTCGCAGAGCCTCTCCTGCGGGGCCGGTGCGCCTCAGCCTTTTTTCAGGCTGAACTGCATTTTCTCTGCCGGCATGATCAGGCCAACCCGGTCCCCCATGTTCCAGAGATCATCATCGTAAACGACAAAGTCCTGCTCTGCCTCTGTGTGAATGACATACAGGTAATGGTCACCCTGATAGATCAGATTACTGATGTGTCCCTGCACCAGGCCGCCCTCCTGATCGTCCGTGAGCTCGATGTCTCCCGGCTGGATGGACGCCATCACCCTCGTCCTCTCCCGGTCAATCACCTCACCGTGCGCATTTACCAGCGTTCCGTCCTCGAGCCGCCTTCCGCCCTTGATGAGTCTGGTCAGGCTGGCATGCAGCTCCTGATCGTTATAGGACAGCCGGTAATCACGGTTGATGTCCACCGGGAAGATGTTGGTGTGATCCTCCGCGATCATGATGTGAATGCTGTCCGGATCGAGGCGCATCCCGATGCGGTCTCCGACCTTCGCCGATTTCACGGACTGGATCACCATCTCATTGCGCCCGCTCTGCACGGTAATTTCATAATGCATTCCTTTGAAAATAACCGAGATCACGGTTCCCTGAATGGTTCCCTCCGACGGAGCCGTCATCTCCACGTCCTCCGGGCGGACCACCGCCGTAATGTGGGTTCCCTCCTCCACATCGTCCACACAGGTGAATTCGCCGCCGCAGAACCTTGCCCTGAGCTTTCCCGTCATGATGCCGCTGAAAATGTTGCTCTCGCCGATGAAGTCGGCGACAAAGGCATTCTTCGGCTCATTGTAGATATCCTCCGGCGTCCCGATCTGCTGGATGTGGCCCTCGCTCATGACCACAATCTTGTCGGACATGGTCAGCGCCTCCTCCTGATCATGCGTCACGTAGATAAAGGTGATGCCGAGTTTCCGGTGCATGTCCTTGAGCTCCAGCTGCATCTCCTGGCGCATCTTCAGGTCCAGTGCGCCCAGCGGCTCATCCAGCAGCAGGATCTCCGGCTCATTCACCAGGGCCCGCGCGATGGCAATGCGCTGCTGCTGTCCGCCGGAAAGGGTCGCTACATTCCGCTCCTCAAAGCCCTCCAGATCCACCAGCGTCAGAACCTTTTTCACCTTGTGCTCAATGACATCCTTCGGTGTTTTCTTCTGCTTGAGGCCGAAGGCAATGTTCTCATAAATGTTCATATGCGGGAACAGGGCATACCGCTGGAATACCGTGTTGATCGGCCGCTCATAGGGCGGCAGATTCGTAATGGATTTCCCGTTCAGGAGAATCTCTCCGGAGGTCGGAAGCTCGAACCCGGCGATCATCCGGAGGGTCGTGGTCTTGCCGCAGCCGGAGGGCCCCAGGAAGGTTACGAATTCACCTCGCCGCACCTCCAGATTGAAGTTCTCCACTGCTGTAAAGCCATCCGGGAAGGATTTGGTGACATTCCTGATCTCAATGATGTTGTCCATGGTCATCCTTTCTTAAAATGGTGGTAACTATTCAGAATTCCGGCGGTGTGCTGATCCAGATGAACCTTGCCGGGCGATTCCCCGGGTTGGAAATCCGATGCCTTTTGGTCGTCCTGTAATAGAAGCTCTCTCCCGCCTTTACCCGGTAGATTTTGTCACCGAAGCAGACCTGCAGCCGGCCGCTGATGCAGTAGCCGAACTCCTCTCCCGTATGGGGCTTGTCCTCCTCAAGGCTCGCATGCGGTGCGATCTCCACCAGAAGCGGCTCCATCTGAAATTTCTGCGCGGGCGGCACCAGCCATTTGGTTATGCTCCCGGCCTCGTCCACCTTTTCAAAATAATCCCGCTCCTGAAAGACCAGCTGCTCCTCCGCGCCCTCCTTGAAGAAGTCGCCGGGCGTTGATCCAAGACACTCGATCAAATCCAGCAATGTCACAACAGAGGGCGATACCTGCCCTCTTTCCAGCTGCGAAATGAACCCCTTGGTCAGCTCGGTGCGGTCCGCCAGCTCCTGCTGCGTCAGGCCGTTCCGGTTCCGCAGGTCCTTGATCCTCCTGCCGATCTGTTCATTGATTTGCTCTTGTTCCATAACTGTCACCCTTGTGATCGTGTCACTAAACTTTGCAGTCCATCGCCGATTATACTATTGCTAAACTTAATGTCAATTATTATTTCCCGCCCAGGGCGTGCGGAATACGGAGAGCTGCAGGTGATTTTCACGAGGCCGGGACGAGTGTTTGAACAATGTCCTGCATTGTCCTATGATAGGGGGTGTGGTTTCTCCCGCAGGCGGCGGATTCTGTGCCGTGCAGAGGGATCTCCAGAAAGAGTGTCAAGCCCAGGATGGGCGCTGCATCTTTGCCGGAACGGCAACTGCTGTTTAGGAGGCTTCTCGTGTTCACCGGATATCATTTCGCATGGCTTGCTGTCTGCGCAGTTCTGATCCTTGGTGCCGAATGCTGCCTGCACAGGAAACGGCCCTCTCTCCAAAGGGTTCTGAGCTTCTGCTGCGCCGGCTCCGTGCTCTCTGAATTCATCAAGGTCTTCAGTGTCATAAAGCTGGTGCCGTCTGCCGACGGCTCCGTCTGCTACCCTTATATGGAGCTGCAGCATCTGCCGCTGCACCTGTGCTCCATCCAGATTCTGTTCATCTTCTACGTAAGATTTGCCCGGGACAGCCGCCTGCGGACCGCCCTTCTGGCCTTTATGTATCCCTCCTGCCTCATCGGCGCCCTGTGTGCTCTGCTCCTGCCTTCTATTTTCACCGGCAGCATCGATGTCTCCCAGGCCTTTACACATCCGCTTGCCTATCAGTATTTCCTCTACCATGCCATGCTGGTCATTCTGGGGCTCTACATCTGCCAGTCCCGTCAGGCTGCCATTCACTCCCGGCATTACTGGTCAACGCTTGGCTTTCTGTGCCTTCTGGGCTTTGCTTCTCTCTACCTGAATTCCGCCTTTGCCACCGCCGTTTATGAAGACGGCAGACTGGTCAGCGTGGAATACACCACCAATTTCTTCTTCACCAGCAGACCGGTCGCCGGTCTTGTGATCACGGAGCTCTGGCAGTGGTATCTGTACCTGATCGCCCTGCTGCTGCTCGCCATGGCACTGGTGGCGCTCCTCTATCTTCCGATCTTCATACGGGATGCACATCAAAAACGCCGCTGACCTTAAGTCAGCGGCGAACATTGAAGGATAACTGGTCCAAGAAAACGGCTGCACCCCCTGCCTTTGAGGCTTTATTTTACAGCAGTGCCCGGAATTCATCCTCCGTCATGTGCAGGCGCTTCGCCGCCTCCGAGAGCGGCAGAAGCTGATCCTGCACCAGACTAATCAGGGTACGGAACATCCCTTCTTCCCGACCTTCTTCCCGACCTTCTTCTCGTCCTTCTTCTCGACCCTTTT
>CAVKMX010000004.1:38250-39501 GCA_963657295.1 Clostridium sp. CAG:302 | reverse complement strand
ACTCAGGACCGTCCCGATAATCGCGGCATAGACAGCCATTCCGGTTCCGCCATAAGAAAAGATGGGAAGCCCCATGCCAAGCGGATTTCCGGCGCAGAAACAGGAAATGACGCTGAAGCCTGTCTGCAGGAGAATGGAATAACCGCAGCCGATTCCCAGCATCTTCCCGAGAGCATTTCCCTGATGCAGAGAAAACTTTATCACTGCCGCGGCAACGACCAGCAGAACAGCTGCAATTCCCACTGCTGCCAGTTTTCCGCACACCGCAGCGATTCCCAAAAAGGTTCCGTCCGACATGACATTCGTTGTCCCCAGCCTTACCGCAGCAGCTGCTGCATCGCTGTTCCCGATCCACCTGCTCCATCGCCATGATCGGGAGATGCTCTCCTGATACATAAATTCCGCAGGAATCTTTGCCGCATTTCCCTGCCATACGATCGCAATCGCAGAGAGAATTACTGTAAGAACCAGGACAATGCCCACAATCTGGTCATATTTTCCGTGATCAGTATCCAGCATTCTGCCTGCAGGCAGCAGCATCAAAATTGTCCCCAGTGCCTGTTCCGCTGCCAAAGGCACTCCCTGCAGTGCAAACAGCAATACCGCCGTGAGCCCAGCACACAGCAGAAGCGGCCACAGCCTCCGGACCTTTTTCCCGCGAAGCGCATACAAAGCGCCTCCCAAAAGCGGCAGATACAAAGGCGTGAGCGACAACGTCTGAAATGCCGCCGGTCCCAGGCGCACATACCCATTAAAGTTCTGAACCACAGCGGCGATGAACAGAACATCCATCAGAAGAAGGCCTGCTGCCGACAGCTTCTGAATGATCTTATAATCCACCAGACTGATCAGCAGACACAGCAGAATGCCTGCAATGACATGTCTCACCTGCCATAAAAGGGCATCTTTTGCGGATATCGCATCTGTGAGAGAAACCAGCTGTCCCATCAGCGGCACGGTTACGAGCAAAAGGAACACCATGACCCCAAATCCAACCCCTGGAAAATGAATTTTATGGATCGCATTCAGTTCCTCTCCCGCTGCAACAGGATCTCCCATTTCCCGGACAGCATGCCGGTATCCCTCTTCCTCACTTGCACCCTCTTCGATGTACAGGCAGGCCTGATCGTTAATATGATCCGTCAATTCCTTTCGAATGTACGGATGCACCTTCTTTACGCGCACCTGATCTGTGACCAGCGTCACATATTGCTCACATGTCATATTGTCCTTTCTGTGCCGCAGCCCGCC
>CAVKMX010000004.1:0-38240 GCA_963657295.1 Clostridium sp. CAG:302 | reverse complement strand
GCCTGCGGCTGCACAAAGAGATTCCCATGCGGGAAAGCTCACCAAATATGACGACTGCTTCTGTTCCGTAAGCTTCTCCGGTATTCTGACATACTAGGCTCTTCCTGCAAGAATCCTGCCAATTGCGCTGGAATAAGCATTCCACTCTGCCTTTTTCTCGTCGAGCAGCTTCCTTCCGTCCGGAGTGAGCCTGTAAAACACTCTGGTTTTGCCTCCCGCAGCCTGTTCATAGGATGTTAAGCACCCCTTTTGCATGAGCAGATGCAGAACGGGATACAGAGTCCCTGACTTCATATCAAATACATTGTCAGAACGGGATTTCAGTTCCGCAATGATTTCATAGCCGTATCGATCCTTCTCTGACAAAAGAGCCAGTACCAGCATTTCTGTGCTGCCGTTTGCCATTGTCTTTTTCGGCATCATACTGCCGGGTCCTCCTTCCTTTCTAAACGCCAACAGCGCTATGTAGATTATCTACATAATAAGATCGTGTGCCATTCCTGTCAAGTTCAGGGATCCTCCTTCCCTGAAGCCGAAGGAGCTGTGGAGCAGCACCTCCTATATTCCGCAGTCCCACGGGTTCGCCTTTTCCCACACCAGTCCGGAAATGGTATTATTGGGACGCAGCTCACATCTCAGCGTCCTTCAGCAGCCGGGAAAAGCTGCAGGCGGTATTCTCACCGGCGGTATCCCTTGATGGAAGGAGAGGAGGATTTCATGCAGCAGAGCCCTTTTACCATTGCACAGATGCGCCCCATCCGGGAGGGGATGACCGTTTCCCGCCCGTCCGGGCTGAGCCCGGAGGTGCCTGTCACCTATTTTTCCCTGGGAGCAGGAACCTCCATTTCACCGGAGCGCTACGACTGCACCGTGCTGTACCTTGCGGCAGAGGGAAGCGGTCACTTTCTTCTCGGCGAAGATCGCCGTCCTGTACGGATATCTGCGGGAGATCTTTTTCTTGTTCCCGCACACACCTTATGCGGGGCACAGACCGAGATCGGTCTCATTTACACAGAAATCATTATGAAAAAGGAGGAACACATCATGAATCAGCGGATCAAGGCAGGGGAACCTGCCGCACTCAGAGACCTGATTGCCTACGAGGAGGGCAGCATTGCAAACCTCGACATCGTTCACACAGACAACATGAAGTTCGTACTTATGGCCTTCGATGCGGGGACCGGACTCACCCCGCACCGGGCCCCCGGAAATGCCATTCTCACGGCGCTGGAGGGCACAGCCGTCATCGGGTATGAGGGAAAGGATTACGAATTGAAGGAGGGCGAAAGCTTCCGGTTCGACAAGGAGGGGCTGCACAGCGTAACGCCGAGGGGGCGGTTTAAAATGAGCCTTCTCCTGGTGCTGGAATAACTCTGCCCGCCTGCGCATTCTCTCCGACAAGCTTCGGACAGGCCGCAGCGCGACCGCTGCCGTTCACAGCAGCTGCTCGATCTGCTGCCGGAGGTCTGTGCTGCAGCCGTCCCTTCGCAAAACCACTGCTGTGCAGTTCCTGCCCGGCTCGAAGGCCGCAGAAAGGGATCCTGCCGCTTCCGCGGACAGGATCCCTTTTCCCTTTCTATCTTCTTCCCCGCCTGTCTGCGGGGTTACTGCCGTACAGTTCTTCCGCACTCGTCCTGATGGTGCGCAGCAGTGCCCGGGCGGATGCCGTCCTGGTTCTCACTGTCCTGCCAGACCTTGCCGACGGCAACATTCGTCGTAGCCACCGTGGTCGGTTCCTGCGACTTGGGCTCCTCGGTCCCCGGTGTCTCGGAGCCTGCAGACGGTGTGCTCTGTCACTTTACCGCGGGCGCTCCTATGGCAACGCCTCGACCTCCTTTGTCGCGACAATCCCGACGCCCGTGCCTGCCGCATTTTCCAGCAGGACCTGGCCGATTCTGACGGGAGCCGTCACCTTCACCGTCCTCAGCGCGTGCACGCAGTCGAAGATCTTCTCCTTCGGAATCTCTCCCTTTGTCTTCACACTCACCACCGGCAGCGTCCCGTTGACGACACGGACCGTGGAGGTCACCGTCCGGGCCGGTGCCGTCACCTCCTTGCCCGCATAAGCCGCGCCCCTTGGACAGGTGTTCCCCGTGATGCGGACCGCTGCGCCGTTCTCCAGCTCCACCGTGATCTGACAGCCCAGGGGACAGCCGATGCAGGTAAGCGTTCTCTTCTTCTGTTCCATCTCACGCATCCTCCAGCGTCAGCCTGATGGCATGTGCTCTGCCGAGTCTGGCCGCCTTTTCTCCTGTCAGCACAACGGTCTCCATCTCCCCCGGCGCCAGGACCGGCCGCCTTCTGCAGAAGATCCTCTCATCATCCGCATACAGCACGAGGGCCTTGTTCCGGTACACATTGCCGACGCGCAGGCGCAGCGTAAGGGCAGCTCCCACCTTCTGCGGATGGATGATTTCCGGAACGCAGTAGCGGACGCCGCCCCCGCACTGCACCGGGATGCCCTCCGCCGTGTCTGCAGCACCCTCCGAAGAGGCCGCGATGTATTCCGCCGCCGCTCTTCCGGCCAATCCCGCCTCCTCCGAGACATAATCCACGAGGTCATGGACGTGCAGCACATTTCCCGCTGCGAACACGCCGGGAAGGCTCGTCTGCAGAGATTCGTCCACAACGGGGCCGTTCGTCACGGCGCTCATCCTCGTCCCGGCACTGCGCCCCAGCTCATTCTCCGGCAGGAGGCCGCAGGAGAGCAACAGGGTGTCGCACGCGTAATGCTCCTCCGTCCCCGGAACCGGCTTTCCATTCTCTACCCTGGCCAGAGTGATGCCGCTGACCCTTTTCTCTCCCTCGATGTTCACCACCGTGCAGCTGAGCTTCAGCGGAATCCCGAAGTCCTCCAGGCACTGCACGATGTTGCGCTTCAGGCCGCCGGAATAGGGCATCAGCTCGGCGACGCACAGGACCTTCGCCCCCTCCAGCGTCATGCGCCGCGCCATGATCAGGCCGATGTCGCCGGAGCCCAGGATGACCACCCGTCTTCCCGGCAGATATCCCTCCATATTGACCAGCCTCTGGGCCGTGCCCGCGGTGTAGATGCCGGCAGGGCGCGTTCCGGGAAGGTTCAGGGCTCCCCTCGGCCTCTCCCGGCAGCCCATGGCCAGAACGATCGCCTTTGCCCGGATCGTCAGCAGTCCGTCCTCGCGGTTCACTGCGGTAATGACACGGTCGGCCGTGATGTCCACCACCATCGTGTTCAGTCTGCACGGAATCCCCAGCCCGTTCACCTGATCCGCAAACCGAGCCGCGTATTCCGGACCGGTCAGCTCCTCCCGGAAGGTGTGCAGGCCAAAGCCGTTGTGAATGCACTGGTTCAGGATTCCCCCCAGCTGCCGGTCTCTCTCCAGGATCAGGATGTCCTGCACGCCGGCCCTGCGGGCCGCCAGGGCCGCGGCCATCCCCGCAGGACCGCCTCCGATGATTGCCAGCTCCACCGTTCTCATTCCTTGTTTCTCCCCACAATCCATTCCGAACCCGCTCCTGCCTTCGTCACGCTCTCCATGGGGATTCCAAGCTCCCTGCTCAGAATTTCCATGACCCTCGGGCCGCAGAAGCCTCCCTGGCACCGTCCCATGCCGGCCCTTGTTCTGCGCTTCACGCCGTCCAGACTCCTGGCTCCCGGCGTGCGGTGTATGGCATCCAGAATCTCTCCCTCCGTCACCCTCTCGCACCGGCAGATGACGGCGCCGTAGGAGGGGTTCTCCGCAATCAGCCGCCGGTATTCCTCCTCGGGCAGCTCCTGCGGATGCATCAGCCCCCTTCGGCGGGCCTGAAACTCATCCTTTTTCTCCAGAGACAGGATTCCCGCCGCGAGCTCCGCCGTCACAAGGCCGATGGCAGGGCTGGCCGACAGGCCGGGCGATTCGATGCCCGCACAGTCGATGAAGCCCGGTGCACTCTCCTGCAGGGTGAAGTCATGTCTCTTCTCATGCGCCCGGAGACCTGCGAAGCTCGTGATCGTCTGCCGCCAGGGAATTCCCCTCACCGCGAGCTCTGCCTTGGTCCGGATCTCCTCCAGCTCCTCTGCGGTGGTCGACACATCCGCCTTGTCCCCGATGTCGTTTGCCGTCGGCCCGACCAGAAGATTCCCGTGAACCGTCGGCGTCACCAGAACACCCTTTCCGTATTTCCCGGGGAGCTGGAAAATCGTATGATGAACGTGCTCTCCTGCCGCGTGATCCAGGAGCAGGTAGCTCCCCCTCCTCGGAACGATCTCCAGCCGCTCCTCACAGACCTGATTGTGCAGGGTGTCCGCGTATACGCCGGCTGCGTTGATGACGACCCGTGCCTCCAGCTCCTCTCCGCCGGCAGTCACAAGCCTCCAGCCGCCCTCGATCCTGCAGATTTTCTCGATCCTGATATCAAAGCGGAACTCCACACCGTTTGCGGCCGCATTCTCCGCCAGCGCATATGTCAGCTCGAACGGGCACACGATCGCCCCCGTCGGCGCATACAGTGCGGCGACGGCCTGCTCCGAGAGATTCGGCTCCAGCTCCCGCACCTCCTCCCGCTCCAGAATCCGCAGCCCCTCCACGCCGTTTCGCACGCCCCGCTCATAAAGAGCCTGCAGTGCCGGCCGATCCCCATCATCGAGACAGACCACGAGACTCCCGCACTGCTCGTAGGGGAAATCCAGCTCCTCTGCGAGCTGCGGCATCATCCGGCTGCCCCTGACGTTGAGCTCCGCCATGCGGCTCCCGGGCTCCGCATCAAAGCCGGCGTGGACAATGGCGCTGTTGGCCTTCGAGGTCCCGCAGCACACGTCCTCCTCCTTCTCCACCAGGAGAACATCCGCCCGGTACCTTCCCAGGAATCTGGCGATGCTGCAGCCGGACACCCCTCCTCCAATGATAATGACATCTCTCATGACAAACCCGCCTTCAGCGATTCTGCGCCGCTTCACGAATCCCTGCGCTCTGCGCAGCTTCCTTCTCCTCCATGTATTCTACCATTCAGCAGCAGCTCAATGTTCTCCGCAATCTCCTCCAGGGAAACCACTCTGTCCTCACTCACCGCATGCCGGATCTCATACATGGCAGGCCCGGCGTATCCTGCCCTCTCAAGGCTTCCCAGCAGCCGGTCCCAGTCGTTGATGCCGTGTCCCGGCACGTCGTGCCTTTCATCCGCAAAGTCGTAGTCCGAAATGTGCAGAGAAACCGGACAGTACCCTTCGCGGAGCATGTGCTCCAGGAATTCGGTATTCTCCTCCTCCAGCGAATGGTTGGTGTCGAAGAGAAACGCCGCCCCCGTTGCCCGCAGCAGCTCCAGCATCTCCTCCGAGCGGTTCCCCAGACATGTCCTCGGCAGATTCTCCAGCGCCAGCTGCACGCCCTCCTCCCGGGCATATTCGCAGAGGGCCTTCAGATGCCTTTTCGCCGATGCCAGGCGGGCGGCACGCTCCCCGGCCGGGATCGGCTCGAAGCTTGAATGAATCACTGCCACCCTCGCGCCCAGCACCGCCCCTGCATGCACGAGCCTTTTGTCATCCTCCAGGGCCTGCTCCACATCTATGCCCCCTCTGCCGTCACCCACGCCCTCTGTGCCGTCTGCCGGATGTCCCTCCGGATTCGACAGATCCCAGACAGCGGAAAACGGCAGATGGATGCTCCATACGCGCAGTCCGGCCTCACGGATTCTCTCCCCGCACGCCCGGATTCCCTCCTCCGTGTGCAGCGCGAAGCGTTCAAAATAGTCGCTGTGGCTGAAGGAGAGCTCCACCACCCGGAACCCCTTCTCGTATACGCTCCGGAGCACCTCCGGCTCCAGCCCGTGCGCCGTCCCGTCTGCGTCTGTGAAAAAGCTCAGGGACAGTCCCTTTTCCCACGGATACCGATATCCCATTTCCTCACCCGTCCTTTCGCGAGCCGATCCCGGCACCTGCCGTTCTGCGGGCTCCGCGCTGCTCTGCGGCATTATTTATTCACTGAATCCAGCTGTCCCTCGATGATGTACCTCTGCAGGAAGATGTACAGGAGCATCACCGGCAGCAGCGCCACCGCGCACTCCGCGCAGGCCAGCGGCGTGTTCTGCACCGAGCCAGCCGCAATGTAGAAGGCCTTGCGGACGATCAGGATGACCGTTGACTTCTCCGTATTCGTCAGAAGGTACGACGGCATCGCGTAATTGTTCCAGGTTCCCACGGCGATCATGATGATGCGCGTGACCGTGATCGCCTTCATCTGCGGGAACACCACGTGCACGTACGTGCGCAGGATGCCCGCGCCGTCAATGGCGGCCGCCTCGTCCAGCTCCCTTGGAATCGTCACGATAAAGGACGTGTAGAAGAACATGGTGCCCGCCATTCCCATCGCCGCGGTCTGCAGCGACAGCGCCCAGAGCTTGTTCACCATTCCGAATTTCACCATCAGGGAATAGGTGCCTACCAGGAGCGAGAGCGTCGGGATCATCATGACGGACATATTGAAGGTCCGGAGTGCATCTGCGATTTTCCCCCCTGCCCTTGCCAGTCCGTAGGAGGCCAGTCCGCCGAGAACGACCTCCAGCGCCACGACCTCCGCGACATAGACCGCGGAATTCAGCATGGATCTCCACAGGCTGTCGTTCGCAAAGGCCTCGATGTAATTGCTGAAGGTAACCTCCGACGGCCAGTACAGACGCGGCGTGAGATCCGTCAGATAGCGGAGCGAGAGATTGATCAGGACATAGATCGGCAGCAGATACAGCAGGATCAGGAAGGCGGAAATCACATAATCGAGAATTCTGCCGCTGTGCTCCCGCGTGTTCAGGATTTCCGATGTCATTTTAACCTTGTTGCTTCCCATCAGTACTCCACCTCCCTGCTCTTTAAAAAGTGATTGATCGGAACGGTCACAAGGAAAATCAGAACGAACAGCGCAATGCCGACGGCCGCGGAGTATCCGGCCTTCTCATCGTTGAAATACAGGAGCGACACGTAGTAGGACAGCGAGAGCGATTTGCGGTTCGGTCCGCCGTTGGTGAGCGTCACGATGATGTCGTACAGCTTCAGACCGCCGATCAGGTTGGTGATCACGGCCGTCGTGATGGCCGGGATCAGGAGCGGAACCTCAATCTTGCGGAAAATCTGCCATTTCGTCGCGCCGTCCAGCAGTGCGGACTCCCGGTACATGGCGGGAATGTTCTGCAGCCCCGCAAGATAGATCAGCATGCAGAAGCCCATCGCCTGCCAGCTGTTGATCAGCGTGATGATCGCCACCGCCCGGGGGCCTGTTTTCATCCAGTAGATATCCGCGATTCCGACAAGGTTCAGCAGATTGTTCAGAACCCCGTTGTCGAGGCTGAAGATGTAATACTGCAGGGCTCCCATGATGACCCCCGGGATCATGATGGGCATGTACAGGATCAGCCGGACCAGGTTCCTGCCCCGGAACTTCCGGTTGACGAAAATCGCCGCCGCCAGTCCCGCAATGTTCTGCAGAAAGGTGCTGCCGAATCCGTACACAAAGGTGTTGACCGTGGAAATCCAGAAGGTTGTATCCGTCAGAATATCCAGGTAATTGCGTCCCCCGATGAAGCGCATGCGCTGTGAATATCCGTTCCACTTGAACAGAGAGACCCGCACCGCGTTCCCCAGCGGCACGATCAGAAACATGATGATCAGGAAGAATGCCGGTATGCTCAGTGCCAGCAGCTTCATGCGTTTTTTCCTCTGCCTCATATCCTTCCGCCTTCCGTCTGGTCCGTCCTCGTCAATCCGTTAACAGCAATCCGCCAAAAAAGCGGGCGCCGGACCATCCGCGCCCACTTTCTTCGGTGTCTCCCGCAGGATTATCCTGCAGCAGCTGCAGGACCCTGTGCCCTGCCGTTATTCCGCCTGTGCCGCATCGTACAGATCTTCGTAATTCTCCTTCAGATAGGCAATGATCGAATCCTTGCTCTCCTCGGACTGATCCTCGTAGAAATTGCCGGCAGCCACAGCGAAGACCGACCACATGCCGGACGGCATATACTTGCGGTCCCAGAGATTGTCATAAAAGACATCCGGGTAATGGCTTTCCATCTCCTCCATCATCTGCATTCCGTAGGACTTCGTCGTCTCGCAGGGAAGCGTTGCAATCTCGCCGGCAGCCGCATTGATCGGATCGGCATTCTCGGCAATGTAATTCAGGAGAGCCTTGGCGGCATCCATATGCTGCGTTCCGTTCCAGATGCCGAAGGAAGCACCCTCGCCGATGCCGACGAATCTCGCTCCGCCCTTCTGGCTGGTGCAGATCGGGATCATGGCCATCGTCACATCCGAATTGAGGGCTGTGACCGCGGCCTGATAGGAGGTTCCGATGCCCACAACGAAGGCACAGTCGTTCTTCGCCGCGCGCTCGATGGCATCCGCCTGCTTGATCGTGCCGGCATCCTCGTACAGGTAGCCATTGTCAAACCAGGTCTGAAGATAATCCAGAATCGTCCGATAGTCCTCCCAGTCCCAGGTTCCGTTCAGCATCGCCTCGTTGTCGTCGTACACGGCACCCTCATAGCTCAGCCAGGAGCCGTCGCAGTTCGCCAGAGCGCCTGCCGAGGTGAAATAGTTGGCAATCGGCGTATACCCTGCTGCCTTTATTTTATCGCAGGCTGCGTTGAAATCATCCCAGGTTTCAATGGACCACGGATCCACACCCGCCGCCTCACAGACATCCACGTTCACAGCTGTTCCGAGACAGGAGCCTGTCGTCATCAGGGTATAGATCTTGCCGTCGGTGTCCTGAATCACGCCGAGGGCCGCCTTGGAAAGATCCCCCGCCCAGGACTCACCGGAGAGGTCGGTCAGATACTCCTTGTAGCGGATCAGAGACCAGCCGTGGGTCTCGAAAATATCCGGCAGATCGTTCGAGGCCATCCTCGTCTTCATCGTGCTCTCGTAATCATCGCCGTATTCATCCAGCGTGATCTTCACTCCGGTCTCTTCCTCGAAGCCGTTCAGCACCTCCTTGTAGGCGGCCAGGATATCGCCGGAAAGATAGGTTGCAACCTCCAGCTTCTCCCCGGACAGATCCGCAGTCCCCGCATCTGCAGATGCCGTCTCCTCCGACGCCGCTGTATCCGCCGCTTCCGTTTCCCCGGCAGAGGATGTGTCCGCTGCCGCCGATTCGCCCGATGAGGAGCCGCAGCCCGCCAGGAGTCCAGCCAGAACGGACATGCTCATAATGGTGCACAATACCTTCTTTTTCATGTAACCCTCCTTCAATAACGGCAGCTGCCCGGGATGAGCCCCCACGCTGTCGATCCAGGATGCAAACGGACGCATTCCGGGCCTCTGCCAAACAATGATGCCTGCTCAGACGGAAAAAGAGCAGGCATCAAATGCTACCTGAATTCCCTTCGGTTCCTCCGCCGCACATATTTTCTCGTGCGTGTAATTCCCCCGATGTGCAAAATGACTGATGACGAAAACGGTATTGCCGTCCGCACTGCCGATTCTCTTCAGGCCTTCGATCACCCTGTCGACCGCCGCAAATCCCATATGGCCCTTCTCCCAGCTGCGGTCCAGTGCCGTGCAGTCCAGGCTGACCAGGTCAAAATATCGGCCTTCCAGCAGCCTCCAGTATTCCTCCGGGAAAAAGCCCGTGTCGTGCGCGTACAGAATGCTCTTCCCGTCCCTCGTGATGACGTAATTCAGGGAACGCTCCGGATAATTGTGATCGGCCGGGAGTGCCAGCACCGCATATCCGTCCGGCGTCACGAAGCTCTGCCCCGGATAAACGGTGCGGAACTCCACATAATCGTCGATTCCGTGAAAGGAGACCGCCGCCTGCATATAGACGGCCCTCACCGTATCGTTCCCGTATACGGTGAGCTTTCCCTCAGCGTGCTCCGCATACTCCGGCATCCGCATGCAGATGTCCGATGCCCACAGATGATCGTGATGACTGTGCGTGATGAGGAGCGTTCGGATTTCCGAGAGCCTCAGTCCGTACTGCAGGGCATGATAGTTCGTATCCGGCGGGAAATCGATCAGCAGCGTCCGGTCGATCTGTGCCTGGCTCCTGGTCCGTATGTTCCTGCCGCCCAGCCTGCGGGCGAGACGGCAGGCCTCACATTCACAGAACAGCGCAGGCCACCCCTCGGAAGCGGAGGTTCCGTAATATCTGATTTGCATATGATTCCCCGCTCCGCACTTTACATATTGTTAACAGCGGCATTTTCTTCGTTTCTTCTTCCAACCGCCAATGTTTGGTGCGTTTTTACATAAAATTTACGATTATTCCGTTTTCATTGTTCCTTTTGATTACGAATATACTATCTTTCCGGAGCATTTCCTTATGGTTTTGTGATTTTCTGCTTTATATTTTGTTGTATTTATTGCTTTTCCTCTCCTCGCATCTTATGCTGATCGGCAGAGAGGTGCCGATGCTCTCCTTTGCAGAGACTCTGCCATGGAGCAGGCCGGCATTTGCACGGCAGCATCCGATGCACACAGGAAGGGCAGAAATGATGGACAGGAAAAAGGTGATCTGTTATTACGACCGGTCGGTCAATGTGCAGGAGACGCTCCGCATCACGGACTGCGGCTACCACGAGACGGAGCACGGCCATTATTCCAGCCAGAAGATCATTGATCATTACGTTCTTCACTGTATCGTCGCCGGGAAGGGCAGATACCAGGTTCACGGCAGCACCTACGAGCTGGGAAGCGGAGACTGCTTCCTGATCCCGCCGCACACGCCGATTCTCTACCAGTCTGACGTCCGCAGCCCCTGGGTTTACTACTGGATCGGCTTCGACGGGGCCAATCTGGAGCCCCTCATCGAGGCGTGGGGCATGTCCCCCTCCTGTCCTGTCCTTCACGGGCAGAGCATGGCGCAGATCGAGGCCATCCTGAAGCCCCTGGCCCTGGGCGGTGAGCTGACAACCGCCGGCGCATACCAGGCGATCGGCCACTTCTATCTCCTCCACGCGCAGCTGATCCGCAGCAACCAGCGTCCTGCCCCTCTCACCAGCAAGGAGGCCCATGTCCTCAAGGTGCGCAGCCGGCTGCGGGACACCTATTATCAGAACATCAGCATCCAGCTGCTGGCGGAGGAGGTCGGACTGGACCGAACGTATCTCTCCCGCATTTTCAAAGAGGTGACCGGCATTTCCATCAAGGAATACATTGAGAAGCTGCGCATGAACCGCGCGGAATATCTCCTGTGCAGCACCGAAATGTCCCTGTCGGAGATTGCCTACTTCTGCGGGTACTCCTCTGAGACGTATTTCTCCATTGCATTCAAAAAACGGAACGGCATTTCGCCGTCCCGTTACCGAAAGTGTCCTCCTGCGGCCCAATGACCGCCCCCCGCAGGAGACTACGACAGATGTGCGCTTTCTCCCCCTTTGATTTCGCGCACCTCTCCGTTCACGCTGATCCATACGCTGCAGGAATTCGGATTGCAGACGAGATCTCCCGCCGCCGTATAACGCAGATTCCGTGCCGCCTTCATATAATCCACAATCTCGATGTTCGTCGCGTACCAGATGTCTGTCCGGCGTCCCACCTTCTCCCCGAAGGCCTCCATGAGCTCCCAGTTCTGATCGTTGGTGAATTCGTAGCTGTGTCCCCACACATACATCATGTAGAGATACTGCGTCTTCTTCAGATTCACGAACCGCTCCGCATTCTCCAGCAGATTGTGTCCGTGATGGCAGGTGGCCTTCCACAGGAGATAATTCTCCGGCATTTCGAAGGAATCCGTATTCCCGACCACCCGGCAGTATTCGATTCCGAGCGCCGGCAGCAGCTCCACGATCTCGCGGCTGTACGAGCCGTTGGGGTAGGACATGCCGCGCACCGGATATCCCATGACGCTCTCAAGATTCCTGCGGTCCTCCAGCACCTGGAGCGCCGTGTGCTCGATCGGGCACCGGGCGATGGTCGGATGCGTCAGCGTGTGGCACGCCACCTCATGTCCCCGATAGAGCGAGGGCCATTCCCTCGCCGGAATCCTGTCCTCCTGCTGCAGACCGGAATTCAGATGGAACGTCCCCTTCAGCCCATAGCGGTTGAACAGCTCCACCAGCCGCCGATCCTCGAGGCGCCCGTCGTCATAGCTGAGCGTGAGCACCTTGTGCTTTCCGCCCGGAAAGCAAACATAGATGATATTCATACCTTCCTTTCCCAGCCGCAGCCGGCGGCTGAACACCTTGCCCCTGCGGATGCGTCCGCTCCCGGGCACTCACTGAAAGCCGTGCACCGTGTGCCACCTGCCGGCATCCTCCTCGCTGCAGGTAATCTGCACGTTCTCCGCCGTCAGGCCCCGCACCATGTCCGCGGCATAGTGCCCGTCTCTGGCCTTCACCGAGAGGTTCTGCAGTGTGAAATCGGAGAGGATGTACTGCTCCTCATCCGGCAGGACGTCGAAGAAGGTATCGCAGGTGAAGCGGCAGTCCCGCACCGTGATGTGCTCCGCGTAGGACAGCGGCGGATCCCTGCGGCCCTTCAGATCGAAGAACTGGGTCCAGGGATAGATCGTGAGCATCTTCTCCGCGCGGCCCTCGATCTGCTCCACGGTAATGTATTCGTAGCGCTGCGGCGTATCCGGCCGCATCTTCAGCCACAGGAGTCTCGCCGCTCCCCCGACCTTAATCCTGCGCATGAGGATGTTGCGGTTGTGCACCGACTCCGAGCCGCAGGTAAGGCACCCGTGGCAGAAGCCGTAGACGCAGTCCTCCACCAGAATCCGCTCGTTGGCGCCGTTCTCCGGCTGTGTGTCCGCCCAGGGACCCTTTCCGCCCTTGAGCACCACGGCGTCATCGTTGACCTCCAGGCAGCAGTCCTTGATCAGGACATCCGTGCAGGCGTCGATGTCAATCGCGTCCGTGCTGGGCGCGGGCACGGGCTCCGCCGGAGAATAAATATGGCAGCGCAGGTATTTCACATGATCGCATTTGTAAAGATGCGTCGTCCAGAAAGCGGAGTTCTGCAGCCGCAGGTCCGCAATCCGCACGTTCCGGCAATGCGAGAGATACACAAGGCGCGGGCGCTGCTCCTCCTTGTTGCCGCCGCCTCCCCATTTCCAGCGCAGCCAGCAGCACCGCCAGGCGCGCAGGCCGTTGCCGTCGATCGTGCCGGGACCGCACATGGTGAACCCGTCCAGGCCCTCCGCATTGATCAACGCGTCAAAATACAGGCAGGTCTCTCCCTCTATGCGCGTCTCGCACAGGTCGTAATCCGAGATGTCATCGCTCCCCTTGAGCGTTCCCCCGGCGCTGACATAAAGGTGAACCCCCTGCCGGAAGTGCAGTGCTCCCGTCCGGTACGTCCCGGCCGGGACAACGAGAACGCCGCCCCCCTCCCCGGCCGCCAGATCGATGACCCTCTGGATCTGTTTCGTATAGATTTTCCCGTCGTCCCAGATGTCATAATCCGTGAGGACATACGGACGTCCGAGCTCCGCAGGCTCCGGCACGCTCGTGTCATAGAACCAGTCGTCGATCAGCGTGCCGTCCGGAAAATATTCCTGCCGCCTTTCCTCTGTATCCATGGAATCTCTTCTCCCTCCTCAGCACGCTCCGGGGAAGCGCAGACGGTCTCCGCCCTTCTCCGGTCAGGCCGCGCAGCGCTTCGGTTCTCCGCTGCGTCTGCCTGTCAGCGTGCGAATCTGCTGCCGCTCAGACCTCCAGGAATGTCGTGTCATACGGCGCCAGCGTTACCGTACGCTCTCCCGCCTCCGTCGGGACCGAGGCGGTCTGCTCCGTGTCGCTGTTGTTGATCACGACCAGCTGCCTGCTCTCCGGATAGTAGGCGCATTCCGTATAGAGATTGTCCGTCATGTACAGCCCGGTCAGGCCCTCGCCGCCGGCATAACGGATCAGCTGGTAGAGCATGCGCGTGTTCGGCAGACTCACGCGGAAGGAGGCAAGATAGATGCCCTTTCCTTTTCCGAAGGTGTTGACCGTCACCAGCGGTCTGTCCCCTTCTGCCGCAAGGACCGCGGCCTTCCCGTCCGTGAGATAGAGGTTCTCCTTCGCCTCCACCCGGGCGCCCTCCGGCAGCAGTCCCTCCGGATCGCCGGCCTCGAAGGCCCATCTGCCGTGGCACACCCTCGCGCCGGTATCCTCATCGATGCCAAGGACATAGGCCATCCGGAAGAAGGTATCATACCCCTCCACCGCCGAGGGCTCATTGACACCGATCAGGCAGCCCCCCTCATATACCCACCGGGTCAGCTCCGTGACCATCGCATCGTCCTTCCAGGCATCGCCGCCGCTCCAGGCGCTGCCCGCTTTTCCGGCATTGATCACCACATCGACATCCTGCAGCGCACCGTTTCGCACGTCCTCAAAGGAGAGGAAGCGCACCTCCACAGGCAGTCCCGACAGCGCCTCATTGATGTGAATCAGGTCGTGCATGTACGTCTCGTGGAAATGTCCCGAGAGGGTCCAGGAGCGCAATGCCCCCCAGGAGTGCAGCACCGCCACCCTGGTCCGGATGGAATAAGGCCTTCCGGCATCGTGGAAGGAGCGGATCAGCCGGAATTCGTCGGCCACCTTCCCGATGTAGGCGCAGAAGTCCGGGAAGTCCTCCACCAGATGCAGGTATCCGCCCAGACCGATTCGGTCAATTCTGGCGCGCAGCAGCGCTCTGCGCACGCTGTTCCAGTATTTTTTGGCATCCAGCGTCGGATTCCCGCCCTCCATGAAGGTCGGTGCGCCGCCGAGTCCCACCGGGAACAGATACGGATGGAGCCGGAGCTCGTGCGTCGGCACATCCACGCCGGCACACAGCCTTGCCTCATAGCCGGAGAAAACACACTTGATGAGTCCGTCAAAGCCGAACTCCTGAAATCTTCCGTTGTAGGGCTCGACGCCCACCCAGCTGTCGTCGTAGAACACGTAGGCCTTCTTGCCGAAGGCATGAACGATGTCGATCAGCTTCCTGCCGAAGGAGATGACAAAGTCATTGACGAAGGCCATCCAGTCCGCCTTTTTCCGGTCGCCCGGCATATGCGTCACATGAAGCTGGCCCTTGTTGATGAAGTCCTCGGCGGTCAGCGCATAGCCGTATTGCCGTTCAAAGGCCTGCAGGGCAGGAACACTCACCGTGAAATCATAGGAGCCCCAGTCCGTGAAAAGGTTTCGGTTCCTCTCGCTCCTCCCCCAGATCCAGACGAAATTGTAGAACATGGAGGTGAACCGGACGACCGTTGTATCCGGATGGGCCCCGCACCACTGCCGCATCCAGGCCAGCAGATATTCCTGCGTCTGGGGGTACCGCGGATCGATCTGCATGAGATGCTCCTTGTTCCAGTGGTTCGTGGTGTGGTTGTACATGGAGATCTCTTCCCAGATACGGTAGGCCAGGAAGCTCACGGTGTATTTGTGGAAGGGCACCGCTCCCTGCAGCGTGACCGTTCCGCTCTCCCTGTCATAGCTCCATTGCTCCGCGGGCAGCTTTTCGTTGGAGGTCCGGTCATAGACCTCCCAATATCCCAGTGCCTCCCCGCTGTCATTGATCCGGAACTGCTCCTCGAAAAAGCTCTCCATCAGATCGATGACAGGCGTCTCCCCGACCGCCACGCAGGGCGGCGTGCACAGGAAGGTCTGCTGAAGGCAGTCCGGATGCTCCGCCGCCCACGCATTGTGGTCCCGGATGATGCAGATGGTGGAATAGATTCCGTACCCTGCGTGGGTGATCTCGTCCGAGAGCACCGTTCCGTCGCTGTCGCGGATCACGTCCGCGCCCCACTCCTTCGCCAGCTTCAGTGTCAGTTGTTCATAGCCCGATTCGCCGGGCAAGGTGAATCCGCCCTTCTCCATTTCTGTTCCCCTCTTTTCGTTTCTATTCGCAGTGCATCGCAGCGCAGCCGCGGCACCGCGCATTCCTGTCTACAGCAGCTCCTCCCTCAGGCACAGCCGGACCACGCGCTCCAGCTGTTCCCCCTCCGACAGCAGCACCTCATTCCCCTGCGGGTCCAGAATGTCCCGGTAGATCTCCGGCTTCTCTGGCATCCGGTTCCCCTCCGCAGGGGCCGGCCAGCTGCCGAAGCCGTCCGTCAGACTCTCCGCAAGAAGGCGGTACCCCCGCATCGGATGCTCCGCGCAGGTCCTGCGGATTTCTCCGGCGACATACCCCGCCATCCGGTAGGCGCCGTAATCGTTCGTGTGCGTATAATCCCCCGGATGGAAAACCGGCTTGGCACCCTGCAGTCCCTTCTCCTTCACGTACCGCATGCTGTGCGCATGAAGATCGAGCACCGGAACGCCGTACTGCTCTCCCAGCTCGGTGCAGACCGCCGCGAACTCCTCCAGAAGATCCAGATACATCTGATCCCGCAGACGCCAGGTATTCCGGGCGATCGGCGTCACCAGCACCGGCAGCGCGCCTCTTGCCTGTATTTCATCCAGGTAGCGCACGAGATTCGTGCGGTAGCCGCCCCTGGCCTGAAGCTCCGGGTGCTTCTGGTCATTGTGGCCGAACTGAAGGAAAACGAAATCTCCCGGCCGCAGGTACTGCATCAGCACCGCATAGTGGCCCTCCTGCCGGAACGTTTCCGTCGTAAGACCCGAATGTGCGTGATTGGACACCGCCATTCCGGTATTCAGGTAAGCCGGCAGCATCTGTCCCCAGCCGCTGTAGCAGGTTCCCGGCGCATAGGGGTAATCCGCCGGCTGGTCCGTCACCGTGGAATCCCCCGCCAGATAGATCACAGGGGTCTGCACCTCCTCCACGGTCAGTGCCTGCAGTCCCGGGCAGGCCGCCAGAACCGCAAGATCCAGCGTCGTATCCCGGAAAACCTGTGTATGCCAGGACGGCACAATGTCACAGACATTCGTCACCAGCGTATGCGTGCCGCCCTTTTCCGCCGTTCCGCGGAAGCCAAGACGCCTCCTGCCGGCAAAGAGCAGAATCTCTCCCGCCTCCTTCATCGGCCGCAGGGTCACCGTTACCCTGTAATTCCCCTCTCTCGGCACATTCATCTTGAAAACGAGGGGGATTCTCCGCGGGTGTCCCGGCAGCTCGGCGCCGGCCTCCTTCTCGAGCTCCTGCGCCTTCTGATCCGAATCCACATAGCACCCCTGCGCATCCTCCTGCACCGGCGTCAGATTCTGTCCCTGGTACCAGTACAGCGGCTCAAAGGCCGCGTTCAGCTCCGGGATCCGCAGCAGCTCCTGCTCTCGTCTGTTCTCCTCCGTGACAAAGCCGTAGCCCTTCTCCGGAGAATACCGGTCTGCGCTGACCACCCTGGTCACCCCATCTGCCGCCGCGCTTCCTGCTCCAAAACGAAATCTTCTGCAGAACATCCTACAATGCACCGTCCTTCTCGATTTCATCCGATACCAGCACGCCCGCGAGGAACGAGAGCACGAGTCCCTGTCCCCAGCCCTGGATGTATGCCTTCGGAATGCCGCGGTATCCTTCCTTATCCCGCATTACGGCCGTGCCGCCGGATACGTTCATCACCTTGCCGTCCTCGCTCACATTGGCCAGAATACCCCGGATGGACTTATTGACATATTTGGCATGCAGCGGATTCCCGCGGGTCACCATGGCCGCCGCGATGCCGGCGGATGCCGAGATCTCCTCATAGGATTCCGCATCATCCACCACGGTCCGCCACAGGCCGTTCTCCGTCTGGTAAACCTTGAGGGCCGCCAGCTGTTCGTTCAGGGAGCCCGCGATGTCAATGAATTTCGGATACAGATAGCACTGCGGCAGGATTCCGCCCACCTGCGCCATCGTAAAGGCCGCCCAGGCATTCGCGCGTCCCCAGTAGATGCCGGACATATGGTCGCCCGCGATGTTGTCATATCCGTGGTACCAGAGGCCGCTGCTGGGATTCTGCAGGTACCGGATGTGCCAGTAATACTGATTCAGCGCATCGTTGATCAGATCCTCATCCTGCTCCATGACACCGACGCGCAGCATCAGATAGGCTGCCATGAACAGGGTGTCGCACCAGCATTGCTCCGGAAAATCATTGTTGGCCGACACCGTATGCTGCAGCACGTGATCGCCGAACCGCAATGCATCCTTCTGCAGATAGGCGATCTTGCTCATCAGAATCTCCCGGTATTGCTCCTCACCGGTCGCCTGGTACAGCGTGATCAGGCAATGCCCCATTGCGCAGGCGTTCACCGTCCACACCCTCGGCAGTCCCAGGTCAATCAGCTCATCCACGCGATCCTTCAGAAGCTCCAGATACTCCTTCCTGCCGGTCTTCTCATAGGCATCGCTGATGCCGTAATAGGCAACGCCGCAGGGCCAGTCCCAGGTCAGATCCATGTTCATGGTCTTGCGCACGATCCGGTCAATGGCCTCCTCAATCTCTTTTCTGTCGTAGTCCAGTCTTCTCATCTTCCCTCCGTTTCCCTCTTGTCTGTTCTGCTCCTGCTGCATTGCCGCCGGTACGCCTCTCCGGTCGATCTCCCCTGCAGCCGTTCCCTTTCCCGATTGTTTATCTGCTTTTCCCGCAGGCCTTCCCTGCTCCGATCCCGGTCCCGCCGCCTGAAATCCTGCCGGAAAAACACATAAAACCCCTTCGGCTTTTACAAAGACAGCCCCCGGGCAAATGCCAGGGGGCTGTATGCATTTCCTTCTGCCGCATCATCCGCGCGGCTTCTGCCATCCGCTGCCGCCGATGCGGCCGCTCCGCGCTGCGGATCCTGAATCTGCGCTGCCGCGCTTCATTATGCGCTCCGCTGCGCCGCCTTTTCCTGCATTACTGCAGTCTTGTGGTCTCGCCGTTGTCCAGTGCTGCCTGTCTCTCGTCGATGACTTCCTGATAGCCGGCATCCAGGTACTTCTGGCTCAGCTCCTCATACAGGGAATCGAACTCGTCCTTGGAGCACATGGTCAGCTTGTCGCGATACTCGGTGTACAGATCATACAGCGTCTGGCTGTACTCGGTGACGGATTCCAGAGAGGTTGCGAACAGGCAGTCGGAGTTGGCCTTGCCGTCCTCATAGAGAGCGACCTGCCCCTCATAGTTGGCCAGGATCTGATCGTAGAAATCCTGAGGAATGCCCTGAGGTGTAACAGCCTTGATGTCCTTCTCAATGGAGCCGAGGGTCTTCACGGCCGTAACGGCGCACCAGTAATCTACGTTGTTGTTGTGGCCCTGCTGCTCCTCCAGACCGGTCTGATCTGCAACCGCAACGGGATCGTTGTTCTCATCATAGTTGAAGTTCACGCCCTCGATGCCCCACTGCATGGTGAAGAGGTTCTCCGGCTGAGAGAGCCACTCAAGGTACATCATGGCGGCCTTCATCTCATCCTCGGTGGCATCGTTGGCAAAGCCGATCATCATGCCGAAGTTGGTGCCGGGTCTGTAGGCTGCCGAGGAGCCCCAGGTCTCATCCTGTGCATAGGTGGAAGGGGTGACCACAATGCCGAGCTTTCCGTCCGGATTTGCATCATAGAAGGAATTCAGCACGTTCATGGTAGAGGACACATAGCCCTGCCATGTGAAGGCTTCGCCGTTGATGAAGTCAGCCTCTGCCTCGGAGGCATCTCTCAGATAATACTCCGGATTGTAATATCCGTCATTGTACAGCTCGTTCTCAAACTTCAGGAATCTCTTCTGAGCCTCGGTGGACAGCGCCGGGATCTGATAATCACCGGTGGTGGCCCAGGCCGACTCATCCTGCGGATAATCGCGGTAGCCGTAGTTCTGATCGATGCCGGCGCCGCTCACCTTCTTGCCGCTCAGAGGATACTGATGTCCGTTCTCCACGAGCTTCTCATACAGCTTCAGCAGCTCTGTGTTGTTGCCGGTGGGATACTCGCTGTAGCCTGCCTCCTCCAGCCAGTCCTGACGATAGAAGGTGCACCAGGTGTAGGTCGTGTTGCCGTAGGGGCGATAGCCCAGCACCAGATAATCCTCGCCGTCCAGCTGCGTGTAGGCATCGTTGCCGTTGTCCACCATGTTCTGCCAGTAGGTGGGAGCAATGCTCTTGAAGGTGTCGACATCGTAGGTCTGAAGGTAGCCGTCTGCCTGCCAGGAGGCCAGCTTGTCATAGTCGTACTCCATGCAGATGGTCGGAAGATCCTGACCTGCCGCCAGCATAGCGTAATCTGTCATAACATCGCTGCGGGTAATACCGACGTACTCCACCTTGATGTTGTACTGGTCGCCGAAGTTCTCCTGCACCCACTTGGTCCAGTAGTTGTTCACAACGTCCGAGCAGCCGTTTCCGGAGGAGCCGCGGTCATAAACCGGAATCTGCAGCGTAACCTGGTCTGCAAAGGGCTCCCAGCCGTCCATTCCTGCCGCAGCATCGGCCGTGCTCTCTTCTGCGGCCTCCGTGCTCTCCTCTGCACTCTCCGTGCTCTCGGTTGTCTCCTCGGCAGCGCTGCCCTCAGAATCCGAGCTGCCGCCGCACCCTGCCAGCGTGCCCATCGCCATTACGCCAACCAGCGCCGTGGCCATCGCCCTGTGTAGCACTTTCTTCTTCATAAAAATAACCCTCCTTGTTGTTGGGAGGAGCGTCCGGTACCCTTGCGTCCGGCCGGAAGCCTTCCTCCTGTGCCTCTATAGTTTTACACCCCGGACATCCGGGAAACTATCGGTTTCAACGGGCCGGAAATCTCAGCCCTTTACTGCTCCGACCATGGTCCCCTGCACGAAATATTTCTGCAGGAAGGGATAGATGATAATGATCGGAACCGTCACGAACATGATGCTCGCCGCCTGCAGCACCTCCGGCGTGGACTGGATTGCGCTGCCGGTATCCGCAAGGGATGCCGTCTGTGCCTCAGAGGCCGATGCCACCAGCTGATACAGCTTATACTGGATCAGCTTCAGATCCGCGCTCTTGGTGTAGTACATGTTGTCCGAATAGGAATTCCAGCGTCCCACAGCGTAGAACAGGGACAGGGTCGCCAGAATCGGCTTGGAAAGCGGCAGCACGATTCTCGAGAGAATCTGGAAATTGCTCGCGCCGTCCAGGAAGGCCGATTCCTCCAGGCTGTCCGGAATCGTGCTCTGAAAATAGTTCTTCATGATCAGCATGTTGTAGGGCGAATAGATGAGGGGCAGGATCATGACCCACATCGTGTCCAGAATATGAAGCTTCTGGTACAGAAGGTAGGAGGGGATGATGCCCGCGCTGAAGTACATCGGAACCATCAGAAGGAAGGTCAGTGTCTTCTTGCCCTTGAGCCTCCTCTTGGAGAGCGGGTAGGCTGCACAGGTGCACACCAGCATGCCCAGGGCCGTGAAGATCAGCGTCACGATCACCGAGAACACCATGGAATAGGTCATGGAGCTGTCCGCCAGCACCTTCTTGTAGGCTTCAAAGGTGATGTCCTTGGGCCAGAAGAAAACGGATTTGGACATCACTGCCGTGTTGCCCGAAATGGACTTGGCCGCCACATGCAGGAACGGCAGGACACAGGTTGCGCAAAGGAGAATGATCACCGCCATCATGACAGCATCACTGACCCGGAACTTATTCACGGCATGGGCTCCGCCCGCCGAGGTGGATACCTCATTCACATCTGCATTTCTCTTCATCTCATCCACCTCCTACAGCAGGCCGTTCTCGCCGAGCTTCTTGGCAATCCGATCGGACAGAAGGACCAGCGCCAGGCCGATCAGGGACTGGAACAGGCCGACGGCCGTTGCCGCGCTGAACTTTCCGGCGCCAAGACCCTTGTTGTAAATGTAGACCGCCAGCTGGTACTGGAAATCCTTAACCTGAGAATTCTCCAGTGCCGTCAGACGCTCCAGGTTGCTGCCCATGACACGTCCGAGGTTCAGTATCAGGAGCGTTACCACCGTGCTCTTGATGCCTGGCAGTGTGATGTGCCACATTCTCTCCCAGCGGTTGGCGCCGTCCACCATGGCCGCCTCATACAGCTCTCCGCTGATGCCTGTGATGGCTGCCAGATACAGGATGGTTCCCCAGCCCATCGTCTGCCATACGCCGATCGCAAGGTAGGTGAAAGCCCAGTGCCATTTCTCATTCAGGAAGGGGATTCCCTCCGAGATCAGGCCGAGGTTGCTCAGAACGATGTTCACCAGACCCGAGGTCGGCCGGAACATCGTAAGGGCAACGCTGCCGATGATGGCCCAGGAGAGGAAGTGGGGCAGATACAGGATGGTCTGCGACACCTTCTTAAACTTCGGATACCGGAGTTCGTTCAGAATGAGGGCCAGGATGATCGGCATCGGGAAGCCCACCAGCAGATCCGCCAGGTTGAACACCACCGAATTGCGGAGCGCCCGGATGAAATCCGCATCCTTGAAGATTTTGGCAAAGGTCTTCATCCCGACCCATTCACTGCCGGCGTACCCCTTGGCCGGCTTGTAATCCATGAAGGCCATCCGCAGTCCCGGATAGGCCGCGTAGCTGAACACGAATACCATGATCAGCGGGAACAGCAGCAGCACGTACAGCTGCCAGTCTCTCTTCATCGCCTGCTTCCACGTGGTCTTCACCACCACCTTCTCCGCCGCGGCGGGACTCTTTTTCGCCATGCAGTACCTCCCCCTTGTCTTTCCTGTTAAATATGTATGCTTTCTCTTGCTTTTGCTCTTCTCCGTATCCCTTCGTCACGATTCCGAAGTCTTTCCCTGCAGTCATTGTGATTTCGCACAATCATCTTTTTGTGCTGTCAATATTATCGTTCATTTTGACGGTCCGCATCTATTCAAAACGCGGATGATACTATGCAGAAACGACCATTTATACTACAATGTGACCATGCAACCCCCGAATCAAAGGCGTTTCGGCCGTCGATTTTATTCCCTGCGATTAGTTGATCTGCCCAGTTGATTCCACGGTCCGTTTATTTTTCCCGTCATTTTGTTCACGGATTTCTGTCCGCCGCATTGTCCCCGAGGTGATCTTTATGTCCAAACCTGCCCATACCGTGGTAGAATACCGCAGCTATTATCTCCCGATGCCGTTCCCTGTTCTGCTGCTCTCCGGCGACTACTGGAAAATATCAGATATCCCCAGCAAGCGCCTGCATTTCCACAATTGTCTGGAAATCGGAATCTGCCATTCCGACAGCGGCATCCTCGAGGTGGGCGGTCAGAAGCTTCCGTTCAAGGCCGGCGACCTCACCGTTCTCCCCCGAAATGTCCCCCATACCACCTACAGCACTCCCGGCACCAGGAGCCACTGGTCCTATCTTTTTCTGGACCCCAAGGATCTGCTGCATTCCTTTCTGCCCTCTACCTGGACCAATTACCATTTATCGCCCGACGGCTTTCCGGCCTTCCGCTATGTTTTCAGCAGGGAGGACTTCCCCTACCTCTATCATCTGGCCTCTGATGTACTGCGCGAGCTGGAAACGCAGCGCCCCTGCTACCAGATCTGTGCAAGAGGACTGCTCCTGACCCTCTACATCGAGCTGTACCGGATTCAGAGTGCCGGCGAACGACCGGCGGATGAGGGATCCGTCGGTCCGTCCCTCGCCCCCCTGTCGCCGTCTGCGGCGGATCCGTCCGAGCTGCAGGGACAGCAAAAGGGCGGGGAGATCGCCGAGAATGCTCTCGTGATCCTGCCCGCCCTGAACTATATCGATGATTATTATATGCAGCCGCTCACCATCGAGCAGCTGGCCACTCTGTGTCATTGGAGCCCGACCCACTTCCGCCGGGTTTTCCATGAGATCATGGGCGTTTCCCCTCTGACCTTCCTCAACAGCACGCGGATCAACCGCTCCTGCGTCCTGCTGCGCAGCACGGAGCGCTCCATCCTGGATATCTCGGAGGCGGTCGGCTTCCGCTCCATTTCCAGCTTCAACCGCCACTTCATCCAGCAAATGCAGATGTCTCCGCGGGAGTACCGCAGCCGGATGCTCCAGTACGAGAAAAAGTTTGAGAAGCAGTCCATTCAGGAATTCAGCGGCTGGATGAGACCTGAGTAAGCCCCGCGAGCCCCCTCCATTTCCCGCTGTAATAGCGCAGGACAAAGCAGACAATCCGGCAGATCCAGTCGACGACCATGGCAATCCACACGCCGATGGCGCCCATTCCGAAGGAGACCCCCAGCACGTAGGACAGTGCAATCCGGAACGCGAACATGGAGCTGATGGAGGCGATCATGGTGAACCGGACATCGTTGCAGGCCCGGAGCATGTTGGGGAACACAAAGGCAAGAGGCCAGAGGACGATGGCACAGCCGCAGTGGATCACCACCAGAATCCAGGTCAGCTGCGTCGTTTCCGGCGAAAGGCCGTACAGCGACAGGATCGGATTCAGGCACGCAATGATTGTGCACTCCAGAACGGCCTGCGCAATATAGGTGAACACCATGATCCTGCGCAGGTAGTAGCGCACCTGCTCCTCGGAGCCGGCACCGACGCACTGCCCGATCACGGTGATCATGGCAAGGCCGGTGGCCTGACCGATGATGACGCCGACGCCGTCAAGGCTGTTGGCGACACCGTTGGCCGCGATCTGGGTGGTTCCGAACAGCGCGATGATGGACACCACGAGGACCCTCCCCAGCTGGAAGATGCCGTTCTCCAGGCCGTTCGGCACACCGATGTACAGGATCTTCCCGATGGTGTTCCAGTCCGGCTTCGAGAGAAGCCCCTTCAGGTAAATCTCCTGCCGCGGCTTTAAGAGGAGTGCAAAGAGAATGGCTGCACCGGCCGCCCTCGAGATCAGAGAGGGAATGGCAACGCCGGCCGTCCCCAGGTGGAACACGAACACACCTAGGGCATTGCCGACGATGTTGATCAGGTTCACCACAACGGCTGTTTTCAGCGTAACTCCGGCGTTGCCCATGGAACGGAACAGGGCCGCGCAGGCATTGTAGACGGCAAGGAAGGGGAAGGACAGGGCGGAAATCAGGAAGTAGATCAGGGCGTTCTGCATGACATCGTCCTCAATGGTGCCGAAGAACAGACGCAGCATCGGCTCCTTGACAGCCAGGGTGAGTCCCATGACCGCAAGACTGAGAGCAAGAATCGTGATCAGCAGCTGTTGGGCGGCATCTCTGGCCTTTGCGGGGCGCTTTGCCCCCAGCTGATGGGACACCACCACCGCACCGCCGCTGGCCATCGCCGCGAAAACAGCGAACACGAGATTGTTGATCATGTCCACCAGGGAAACGCCGGACACCGCCGCTTCCCCGACGGCCGAGATCATTACGGTATCCATCATGCCGACCGTCATGGCGAGCGCCTGCTCGAAGATCAGCGGAACGATCAGCGCGCGGAGCGCCTCTCCGGAGAACAGGAAATTCTCCGGCGTACGGGACGCGGTTCTGTGCAGAGAAAAGGACGGACGATTCATATGCGGCTCCTCCTACGGATCGACAGGAAAATCAACTCCGACTGCTGTCATAGTACCACAGGTTTACGAAAATGTAAGCGGTTACATTCTCAGATTCGCATTCGTTCCATGCTACAATGGTCTCTGTATCACGGCCCGCTCCGGCGGCCAGATCGGAGAATCCGCCTTCGCGGAATTCTCCTTACACAGCCGCAGCATATTGCGGCATAAGGAGGCAGCCATGCATTATCGCTACAAGACAAAGGGAACCTGTTCGCAGATGATCGAGTTCGATTATGAGAACGGGCGGGTATACAACGTGTCCTTCCTCGGCGGATGCCGCGGGAATACCCAGGGCGTTGCTCGCCTCTGCGAGGGGCGTGAGGCACTCGATGTGATTCAGTGCTGTGAGGGAATTCTCTGCCGCGCAGGGACCAGCTGTCCCGACCAGCTGGCAAAGGCGCTGCGCGAGGCGCTGGAGAAGGAGCCGCCTGCGCCTGCGCCCACCACAGTCAAGGCGCAGGATGCTGCAGGCGCCGATCCGGACTGTGCGAACTGTCCCTCCCCCTGCGGGAGAGAGGCGCAGACAGCGCAGTAACCGGCAGCCGTTCAGAAGGCGCGGAGAGCATTTCCGATGCTCTCCGCGCCTTTGTGTTTCTCCCGGCAGCTGCCCGGGAAGGATCTCCGCGCGGACGGTCGTCCGCATCGAGGATTTGCGAATGCAAGGAGAAATCCGCGTATGCGGTTTCTCCGCGGCACGGAGTGATTGTCGGCAGCGCTGACAATCACTCCCGGATAGTACAAAATGCCATCTGCCATTTTTGAGCATCAAATTCGAGATGGGGGCTGAACAGTTACAATTTTCAAAATAGGCTCGTTAATGCAGGCATTACTCGCACATTTTATGCAGATTTGCCTGGCTCTGAATCGTTCCCAGAATGCCGGTTTCCGTCAGGATCCGACTTACCAAGGCGATGCGCGCGTTCGCCGGATCCAGCTGCTGTGCCTCGGCCATGAATTCCTCTGCCTTCTCCCTGCTGCCGATTCCCGCCTGTCCCATGGCCATCAGGAAATTGCAGTGGGCTCTGTTCCGTACCGTAAGATCGTCCTCAAAGGTCAGGAAATCCGGCAGGGACACGGCAAAATATCCGATCTTCGCTTCCTCCCGGATATGGCGCTCGCCGTAGTCGATGAGGCGATAGAAGCGCCGGTTCGCACCGCCCTTTTCGCCGAGCTCCCGGAGCGCCAGCCCCTGGTACAGGATCATGTCCGCCGGCTGGTCGTTGTAGAACATCATGCCCGCCGGCTCATCGGTTCCAAGCGATGCCGTGCGGAAATCCGCTTCTGCCGCCGCGTTCTTTCCCAGCCTTCTCTCCAGAAGGCCGAGATAATAGTACAGGTGATTGTCCTTCGTCCCCTCCAGCTTGCCCTCGCCGAGGTTATGGGGATAGACCATTGCCTTCCGCAGCAGCTCTGCGGCCGCTGCGTCCCTTCCCTCCTTCGCCTCCCGCAGGGCCAGCAGGAGGAGTGAGAATTCATACTGCGCCGTGATCTTGCCTTCGCCGCCCTCCCACGGGTGGAACAAGCGGCCCATCAGGAACGCATAGGCCTTCTCCGGCTGCCCCGTGACATTGAGGAGGGTTACGTACTGTACGCAAAGGTCGTCCCGCTGCTCCACAAGGCTTCTGTGCTCCTCATAGGCGGCAAGGCGCTCCGCAAAGCCTGTCCCCGTCTTGCTCCGGAGCTGATCCAGCTCCATGAACACACGGGCGTCCGTCGGATCCAGGGCAAACGCTCTTTCGAGCGCGTCAAGGGCCTTCCGGGAATCCCTGCACTTGTTGTAATACACCAGCGAGAGGTTGCGGTGAACCGTCGGGAAGGTGGGATCGAGGACCGCCGACTCCTCCCACAGTCCGCAGGCGATCTCCCACTGCAGCTTGTCATAATACAGATTGCCGAGATAATACCTTGCCCGGGCTGCCGCCGGATCCAGCGCAATCGCGTTCCGAAGGACGGCGATGTCCTCCAGATCATTCGGGAAGCAGCAATACGGATCGCTCTTCTCTCCCCTTCGGACCGCGGCAAGAGCCTCCTCTCTTCTCCCCAGCCCGGTCAGATAATACCCCTCATAATAACGGACCAGCGGATGATCCGGTGCCTGCGAGAGAACACCGCACGCCTCCTCCCGGCAGCCAGCCTCCGCGTAATCCCTCGCGGCCCGGAGCAGGTTGTACACATCGCCGCGGCTGCGCTCCCGCAGCGTCTCCTCGTCAACGAGTCCGTTCCCGGGGATCCCGTTTTCCCGCTCCAGCCGCAGAGCCTCGCCCCCCGAGACATAATCAAACGGATCGAGGGTGAGATTCTCCCGCAGAAGCGCAGCCGCCTCCGTCACCCTTCCCAGCTTCCGAAGGATCACCGCCTTCAACGCGCGGGCCTTTACGCTGTGCGTATTTCGCACAAGGGACCTTCCGATCAGCTCCTGGGCCTCCTCCGGGCATCCCCGGCACATTGCAATGCAGGCCAGATAATAGAAGGCCATGTTCTGCTGCTCTGCAGACCAGGTTGCCTTGTAGAAGGCATCGTACGCCTCGTCGTATCGTTCCTGCAGGTACAGGGCAAGGCCAAGATCGTAATACCCCTCCCCGTCGTAGGGATTCGGGTTCTTTCAGGTGAGCCGCCCGATCGCCCTTCGAAAATACTCTTCCGCACGCTCCGCCCTGCCGCGGCGAAGGAGCAGCCGCCCGTAGGCCAGATTGATCCGAAGGTCGGAGGGATCACGCCGGAGTCCCTCCAGGTAATAGTCATCCGGCAGATAGGTCGCGTGCCGGTACTGCTCCAGATGAAGCCCGGTGAGGAAGAGCTCCTCGTTCGTCCGTATCTCGGACGGGGGCGCCGCCTCCTCTGCAGGATCCGGA
The DNA here is from genome assembly GCA_963657295.1 of Clostridium sp. CAG:302. Lineage (GTDB taxonomy): Bacteria > Bacillota > Clostridia > Lachnospirales > Lachnospiraceae > CAG-791. The sequence goes on along the minus strand of CAVKMX010000004.1, from coordinate 10,162 downwards.
ATCTCGGGCAGCTTCTCCGGGTCCGGACGGTAATGCACCAGCGTCCTTCCTCCGTCGCTCACGGCAAGGTCCAGCTCGCTGGCCTTTGCCGGTACCCGCGGCAATTCCACCGTCTCCTCAAGGGTATCTTCGGGAGAGAGCAGGGCTTCTCCGGAGAATACGATCTCTCCGCCCAGCTTCACCGTAATGCGGGCGTTCGGATGAGGGGCCGTCGCATAGGCTCTCACGGTCAGCCTTCGGCCCTCCAGATCGTACCCGATGCACGCCTCCCTCGTTGCGTTCCTGACCATGCCGACCTTTTTGTAGGGCATGAAATACTGGGTGAACACCTTCTCCTCATAGGGCTTGAGCCAGGTGAAATCCGGCTGGTTGTCTGTGAAGACACCGGTCATCAGCTCCACGTACGGGCCGTCCTCATCGGTGAGATTGCGGTCCCAGGCTTTGCCGAAATCGCCGCACCCCCAGGTCCATTGCTTCTTGCCGGGGCTCACGCGGTGATCCGCAACGTGCAGAATTCCCGCCTCCATGCCGTTGTCATACCCGCCGACGAAGTCATAATGCGATTCCGCCGCCATGAAGGAGGTCGGGACCGGAATGTTCTTATACCGGGAGATGTCCACGCCCTCGCTGTAATCCTTCTTGTAATAGGTGCCGGTTGCAATCGGGAATCGTGAGACATCCCGCTTGCCGTGGTCCATGACCGCCGTGACATCCGGCGGCATGACGGTCTGCGTGCTGTCATTCACCGGAACCGCCGGATTCGCCCACCAGAGGAAGGTCTGCGGAAGAGGTGTCCGGTTGTAGAGCCGGCCGCAAATTTCGATGTAAGAGATGCCGGGATACAGCGTGATCCTGCAGATGCCCTTCGTCCCGTAGATCCGGTCGACGTCGCTGCACAGACAGGAGACGCTCCCGTCCGCATTCTCCGTGATCACATGGTCAACCGGCATGTAGGTCGTCGGCCGGTGGTGCTGCGGCCAGTTGAATTCGATGCCGCCGGACACCCAGGGACCCAGGAGCCCCACCAGCGCCGGCTTCAGCACATGGTTATAGTAGACAAAATCATAGCCGTTCGTCTTGTCGTACGCCCGCTGAATGCGGCCGCCGAGCTCCGGCAGCACCATGACCTTCAGATACTCGTTCTCAAGGAACACGGCCCGGTAGGGCTGCTCCCTTTTGTCATCCCCGATCGACTCAATCGTCGGATACGGATAGACCCTGCCGGAGCTCCCCTGGTAAACCCTCTTCTCAATGAACATCGGATTTTTCTCCGGCCTTCCGACGGGATACGTCGGAATCATCACGGTTTCTTCCCATATTTTCGCACAACTCATCGCTTATCCCCTCTCATTCAGCACGACAGAATGGCGGCTCGTCCCCTTGTCCGCCTGCCGGTTTCCATCCGGAACCGGTCCGCAGGCATCGGATTCAGAACAATCGGATCCGCGCCACCGCAAACGGCTGCTCCTCCTCCGAGATTGCCATCACATTGACGCCTTCCTTCCGGCTCCTGTGAAAGCACATGCGAATGCCTCCGGTTGTAACCGGCGCGAAATGGATCAGGTTCCAGTCGCTGCAGCTGAAATCCTGACGGAAGCTCTCCTGCACCGGCCGCCACGCCTCTTCCTCAAGGTACTCGGCCGTCACGTCTCCCGGGAGGCTGTACGGATCACCCTCTCCCGTGTACGCGCTGCTCTCCGTGAACAGGATCTGCAGCGTATCCACCGTTCTCGCCTCATGCAGCCGCAGGGCGATCCAGGCATCCTCCGGATCGGAGAGACCCGCCGTATCCCACACGCAGGCATCGTCGCAAAGGACATTTCCTGCCGCCTCACTCCGATATCCGGCCTCTGCCTCCGCCTCTTTGCCGGTGACCGCTCTGCGCGTCCCAGGCACGAGCCGCCGGAGCTCCTGTGCCGAAATGCTCTTCGCCGGTGCAAAATCTGCCGAAACGGCATAATCCGCCAGGGCCCTGACAAAGGCCGCCACCGACGGCTCCCTTCGATTCTCCGTGTTGAAGGTGCAGATGAGGAGTCTCCCCTTTCCGACCCTGACGCCGTAGACCATCGCCAGCATCTCATTCCTCTGCAGGTTGTCGATCATCCCGATGATCGGCGCAATGCCGGTTCCCGTGAGCACTGCGGCGCGGCTCCCGTGCAGGAGGTGCCACCATCTTGCATCCGTGTGATCGGCGGACGGGAACCTCTGCAGGAGGCCGTTCTCCGGATCCATCGTAAGACCCATCGTCCCGCCGCTGTCCCTTCTGCGGAACATGTACCAACACCAGAAATCCGGAATATACGACGCCGGGAAACTCTCCGGCACCGCCGGCGGATCCGCCGCCGGCAGCAGAATGAGATCCTCCCCTGCACAGAGCCGGGCCAGCGCCTTTGAATCGATCGACTCCACGAAGCGGGCTTCCTCCTCCTGCGTCAGCACCGATTCCGGATAAACATAGAGTTCGTAGACATTGCTCCGTTCCCCGATGCGCACGGTCGCCTCCAGAGTCTGAGGCTCCCCGCACGGCGGAAGGGTCAGCTCTTCCTCTGCAATGGTGCTGAGCGCCCCCTGCGGCGCCTGCACCAGCGGCCAGTGCTGCTCCCAGACGGTGTGCCCCTCTGCGTCCTTTACCGTCAGCTCCATCGGCTCCGCGAGATCCTCCGCGCCGAAGTTGTGGACCAGGACCGTGAACCGCTCCTTCTCCCCGCCGTAAAAGGTCTTCCGGCGGAACTGCAGGAGCGGTGTGACCGGCGAGAAGAAGCGGCGGAACTCCTCCGGGGGTGCGAACTCCTTGGGGTCCCCGAAGGCATCGATCATCCCCACCAGCGCCGTCCCCTGTCCGGGGAAATCCTGCAGCCCCAGGAGGGAAATTCCCGCCAGCTCCGGCGTCCGCATTGCGGCCTCGATCTCCTCGCGGTAGCACGCCATGGAAAGCCTTCCGGAGGCCAGATGGAAGGCATGGTCCTTCCCGGCGAGCCCCTTTCCTTCCATTTCCCTCCGGTATGCCTTGAGGTTCCTTGCCTCCAGCACGCCGGTATATTTGTCCGCCTCGCGATAATCCGGATAGACCTGGAACTGGCCGACCTCAAAGCTGATCACCGGCTTCTCCATCCCGCGCAGCGCCTCGGAATACGTATGCATTTCCGCCGGCGGCTCATCATTGATAAAGCCCCGGTTGCCGGCAAAGGCGCCCCGCCATTTCTCCCCGCAATTCCCCTGTGCGAGCACGAAATCTGCATCCGGATTCACTCCGGCCTCCCCGTACCACGCATTGGAGCCCTCCGCATAGAGCCTCGTCGGATCATACCGCTGCAGGGCTCTGCAGAAATCGCCCATCCTCGCGCGGTTCCCGCTGCGGAGCTCATTGCCGCAGGTGAGCGCGACCAGGGACGGATGATTGCCGTACTGGTCCAGGATTGCCCTGGCCTCTCTGCCGTAATAATCATAATCCGCATCCTTCTCGAACATGTGAAAGGTCCACGCGCTGAGCTCCGGCTGAAGGTACAGGCCCTTTCTGTCTGCGCTCCGGAAGGCGGCCTCCGGCGGGCACCAGGAATGGAAGCGCACATAGTTGATGCCGTAGGCCTTATACACATCGAACAGCCTGTCCCACGCAGCCTCCTCCATGGGAGCATATCCGGTGAGCGGGAACACCGCACAGTTCGCCTCGCTCCGGAGGAAAACCTTTTTCCCGTTCACGGCAAAGTGCCGCCGGTCCCCGCTCACCCTGTAGTCGCGCAGCCCGAACGGGACCTTTCTGTGCTGCACCGTGTCCTCTGTTTCCAGGGTGACCTCCGCAAAGGTCAGCTGCGGGTCGAACTCGCTCCAGAGAGGCGTTCGGCTGTCCACCTTCCCCTCGAGCAGATACTCATAGGAGCCGCTCCCCCCCGCGAGGATGTATTCGCCCTCCGCCACCACCGTGCTGCTGTACTGCGGCTGGCGGACGCTCAGCCGGATCCGCGCCGCCCCCTCCCGTCCGGAGAACACCCTGACCCGGATGCGGATGCGCCGGCCTGCCGCGTCCGGATCAATGCGGATCTGCTCCGGATAGATCTCCGGCTCGATCCGCAGCCCGATTCTGCCGACGATGCCGTTCCAGTTCGTCTGCGTGTGCACGGACGCCATGTGCGACTCCAGAATCGCCTGCCGCGGCAATCCTTCCAACGTGTTGTCCACGGCAACCGCAATGGTGTTGCGGCCCTCCCTGACCAGCGCCGTGATGTCCAGCGTCTGGGTGCTCGTGAGCAGATCTCTTCTCCCTGCCGGAACGCCGTTGACAAAGGTTTCCGTGACACGGCTGCGCTCCATGGAGAACAGGACCCGTTTTCCCCCTGTTCCCTTTAATTCGTACTCTCTCCGGTAAAGAGCCTTCCCTGCAAAGGTGTGCCTCTCTGTCAGGAACTGCCGCTCCTGCCTTTCGTTGACCGCCCCGCACCCGCTCTCCGTCACCGTAGAGGGCAGCGTGATCACACCGGCCGGCACCCCGTCCAGCTCCAGCTGCCATTCACCGGCAAGATTCCTGATTTCTTCTGTCACCTCTGCTGTCATAGAACCGCTCTGTCCCCCTTTGCTTCCTTTGCTTCCTCTGCTCCCTTTGCTTCCTTCCCGTTCTCTCCTGCACACAGCCTGGCTCCGACACCCCAAACGTATCATGTCCCGCCCTCTTCGTCATCCTGCTGTCTTGTTCAAAAATATCATAATCTTGCTTTTCCTTCGCTGCCTGTATAAGATACCGTATGTACGGCAGGGGAGACAGGGAAGCCCGCCCTGCAGGCCTCCCGTCTCCTTTCGAAATTTCCTGAAGAAAAGGAGCTTTTCCGCCATGAGAACCGTCATTCCCCACTCTTCTCTGAAGGAGGGATCCTGGGCCGAGGATTTCACACCCTCGCAGGAAATCCGGCAGAAATTTATGTATGTGCAATGCATGGGACATTACTGCGCCGGCCCGCATTACGGCGTCATTGACCGAAGCGGTCTGCACAGCTACCTGCTCCTTTATACCTGCAGCGGAGAGGGCATTGTGGAATACCGCGGCCGCAAGGTGTCTGTTCCGGCGCATTGCTCCGTCTTCCTTGACTGCGATGCGCCGCACTCTTATTACAGTGCAGAGGGCCGCGACTGGGAGCTGTACTGGATTCATTTCTCCGGGACCTGCATCGACGGATATCTGGACAGCATTCTGGAAAACTGGGACGTCAACACAACCGATCTTCCCGCCGATTTCTTCTCCCGGATCTATGAGCACTGCTGCAGGGACCTGAGCATCGCCTCCTCCATTCAATGCTCCACCGAGCTCATCGGTCTCTGCTCCCGGTTCCTGCTCTCTCTGCGCGGGAGCAGTCAGGCCTCTCCCGTCGTCCGGACGCCCCTCGTCCGCAGCGCCATGGCCTACATGGAGGAGCACGTGACGGAAGCTCTTTCCCTCGATGATCTCTGCCGTCATCTCAACGTCAGCAAATTCTATCTCGCCCACTCCTTCAAGGAGCAGACCGGCTTCGGACCAACGGAGTATCTGATCACGCTGCGGCTCACGAATGCCAAGGCCCTGCTGCGCAGCACCTCCCTTTCCGTCGCCGAAATCGCCGGGCGCTGCGGCTTCAACGGCAGCAGCTATTTCATCCAGGCCTTCCGGAAAAAGGAGGGCATGACACCCCTTGCCTATAGGAAATACTTCCTGCAGCTCGGGGCGACATGACCCGCGAGAGACAGACGCGGCAGACAGATCCGAACAGAAAGTCGCCACTTTTCTCACCGGTCCCTGGGCCGCTTTTCTTTGGCTGTCTCCGCGAATATAATAAAAAACCGTCGTCTCTTGCAGGCGACGGCTTTTTATATAGAAAGGTATCTGTTTCGCACCCATCTCGGATTTGATACTCGAAAATGCCCGATGGCATTTTCTCCTATCCGGGAGTGATTGTCAGCGCTGCCGACAATCACTCCGTGCCGCGGAGAAACCGCATACGCGGATTTCTCCTTGCATTCGCAAATCCTCGATGCGGCTGGCCAGATACACAGAAAGGTGGTTTGTATGCGATATGTGTTTCAGACCGCGCGGCTCCTGGGATTCTGTCTGGCAGGAGAGCTGCTGCATGTCTTCCTGCCGTTTCCCGTTCCCGCCAGCATCTATGGTCTTCTGCTCCTCTTCCTGGCGCTCTGCAGCGGTCTGGTGAAGCTCGAGCAGGTACGGGAGGCCGGACTTTTTCTCGTCGGCATCTTCCCGCTTCTCTTCGTTCCGGCCGCAGCCGGCGTCATGGAGCTCTGGGATGAGCTGGGCGCCATGCTGGTCCCGGCCCTCATCGCCATCCTTCCTGTGACCGCGCTGGTCCTCGCCGCCGCAGGACGCACCACCCAGGCCCTGATCCGCCGGAGAGAATCGTCTGCAGTGGTCTCCGCAGAGAAGACCGATTCCTGTATCGCCGGATCCGCCACCATGGTGCAGAAAGGAGAGCCGCAGAATGCAGCCATTGATTGATTTCCTGACCCAGTCCTCGGTCTGGGGTGTCCTCCTGACTCTCGCAGCCTTCGCCCTCGGCGCCCTCCTCAACCGCCGCACCGGAAAGGCCTTCCTGAACCCCCTGCTCCTTGGCAGCATCTTCGTCATCGTGTTCCTCAGCATTCTGAACATTCCCTACGAGGACTACAAGGCGAGCTCTGCCCCGGTCAGCTATCTGCTGCTCCCGGCAACGGTCAGCCTCGCCATCCCGCTCTATGAGAAGCTGGAGCTCCTGAAGAAGAATGCCGCCGCCATTCTGGCCGGCATCACCGTCGGAACTCTTTTAAGCCTTGCCAGTGCCCTGGTCCTGGCGGTGGTCCTGCATCTGGAGCACGAGCAGTATGTCACTCTCCTGCCCAAGTCCGTCACCACAGCCATCAGCATGGACGTCTCCGCGGAGCTCGGCGGCATTGCGGCGCTCACGGGCGCCATCGTCATTCTGACCGGCATTGCCGGAAATCTCCTGGCGGATTCCGTCTGCAGATGGTTTCACATCACCGATCCCATCGCCAAGGGCATCGGGATCGGCACCTCCTCACACGCCGTCGGAACCAGCCGGGCCCTGGAAATGGGTGAGGTAGAGGGCGCGATGAGCGGACTCTCCATCGCCGTTGCCGGCGTTCTCACCGCCGTGCTCTGCCCCGTCTTCGCCGGATTTTTCTGAAATCCTTCCGTTCTCCTGCCGCAGACCGTACCATACCGGATGTGCGCCGTACCGGTTCGCCATGCTGCCGGTCACGATGAGGGTCAGCTCATTGGTGCCCTCGTGCAGCAGGCTGCGCAGCTCAAAGGTCTGCGGCGGCCAGAAGCCGGCCCCCGCAAATACCCCATTGACGTACAGCTCCGCCATTTCCTCCGCATCCACGGTCAGGCTCACCGAAGGATGCGAAAGCTCTGCGGCGCTCACGGCAAGCTGTGCCCGGAAGATCTTTCTCGCCTCGGCTGAATCGGTTTCCATAAGGGAAAAGGAGGGAGCGGGAAGCGCACAGGCATCCGCCGGCTCCGGCAGCCGCGCGTATTCCGCCGGCGTACAGGCAAAGAGCAGAAGGCTCCCGCGCACCGGCAGCTGCAGCTCCAGCTGCACGCCTTCCTGCGCCTTCCGGGCCGGCTGCTGCACCGCTGCCCCGTTCCACAGATCATACGCACCGACCGGGCCCTGCGCCGGCAGGGTCAGCACCGTGCGGATCGGCTCCTCTCCCTCATTGACCAGCAGCCAGCACTCCGTCCCGTCCTTCGTAAAACGGGCGCAGCGCAGCTGCGGCTGCGCCGGCGCACACCGGCAGTCCGGCTCCGTTCTCTCTGCCGCATAACGCGGCACACCGGGGAACCAGCTCTCCTCTCCCAGCACTGCCTCATAGCGGTGCCCGCGGCAGTACAGCGCGCCGTCCCTCTCCTCACAGTCCTTCCACACGCTCTCCGGCAGGTACTGGAACCCGGTCTGGTGCTCATACAGGGTGCGCACCGCCTCCGGACGAAGATCCCGGTTCCGGCACGGCACGGCAACCCCTGCGTGCAGATCGATCTCCGTCATCAGCGCGGAGAGTCGGGCCCAATAAGAGGCCCACTTCTCATAATGCGGCCACCAGATGCTGTATGGCCCCACATCCGGCGGACGCTCCTCCCTGCGTTTGCCCGCGATGCTGTAGTAGAACGCATGGGGAATGAACAGATTCACCCCGCGCACGGCCAGCCAATCCGTATACCATTTCATGTCACCGCTCGAAAACTGCCAGGGGTTGTCCTCCCTGCTGCAGGCACCGAAGCATTCATTGGAATTGCGCCGGCGATTCATCAGGCGGGCGGCATCCGCGCTGCACTTGCCCATCGCGGAATCCGCCCCGGCGAGTCCGTCCTTCTCCGGCCCCAGCCAGCGCAGCACCAGATCCTGTCCGGGCACAGCGAAGTATCGCTCCGCCTCAATGTCATCGCTCTGATGGGGATGTCCCATCAGTCCGATGCCGTGGGCCGTACACCACCGCGAAAGGGTGCCGTAATACACCTCCCCCTCCCGCTCCAGGATCAGCCGGTGATACAGCTTCGTATCCGCGTTCTCCTCCTGCCGGAACAATGCCGCCAGGCCGGCCGGGTTCCCGCCGGCCCCCGCGAACAGACCGGCAAAGCCCTGGGTCCACGGGAACATCCCCTCGACATTCCGTCCCAGAATGCTGGGCTCATCGGTGAACATCCCGATGACGGTGTTCCCGAAATACTCCTTCAGTTCCCGGTAATAGGCCTCATGCGTCAGCGCAATGAAACGCGCCACCGCGGCGGGATTCAGGATGTCGGCCGTGGGCGGCGCGCCGGGCTCCCCGTCGTCCTCGCCCCAATGCAGGCCGCGCATCGTGCCGCCGCTCCTGCGGACGACCAGTGCGCCGCTCTTCGTCTGCGCAAGGAGCTCATCTCCCGGCAGCATGTTATCTGTCAGAGCAAGGCCCTTACTGGCCAGCTCCGGATGTCCCTCCACCACCTGTCCGCAGGCCGAGCCGGAAGGATACATTCCGTCGTCGTAGAGAACAATCCTCATGTCCAGGTCGGCCGCCGCCCGCACCGCGGTGCGGATGTAGTGAAAATAGGTGCCGCCGAGATAGGCAATCCGCTTCGCCAGTCCCATGCGCGGGTGCAGGACCACGCCGTACACTCCGCGGGCGGCAAAGTCAGCGAGCTGCCGCCGGATTTCGGCATCGGTCAGATCACCGTTCAGAAACCAGAACGGAATGGCTGTGAATTCTCTCCCCGGATGGGAGAGCGTGTGCAGGAGCTGCATGAAACCTTCCTTTCTGCCGATGCTGCGCATCTGCGCATTCTCGACCCGCATCGGAACGCGAACCGTCCGCGCCCGGACCGCGGCAGGGAATCCTACGAGACCGGCGAGAGCTCACTCGGTGCGATGCCCGGTGAGGCCGACCGCCGGCAGCAGCGGGAATTACGGCCGGATCAGCACGTGCTGCCGATAATCTGCCTCCTTCGGCCAGTAGAAGCGATAGAAGGTTTCCATGATCTCCCGGATCTCCTCTGCCGTATGCGGACCGTTTACCGGCACCTCCAGGAAACGGTATTCCGCCCCGTAAACACAGCCCGTTACCCCGGTATCCAGAACACCGAGCCTCCTGTAAAACGAGATGCGCCGCTCCCTTACTGCCCTTTCCTCTTCCTCGTTCGCATAATCCGGATTCTCCACCTCTCCGACGACGCAGGAAACGCCCCGCTGCCTCCACTCGCTCCGAAGGGCCCGGAAAAAGGCAGAGCCTGTTCCCTTTCCCCGATGATCGGCCAGGACAGCCAGGTAATCGAACAGGCAGAGCCTGCCGAGAACCACAAAGAAGGCATAGGCCTCCAGGCGCTCTGTCCCCGCTCCCTCGCCGCTCCCTTCGCCGTCAAACCAGCCATAGCCGCACATCGTGCCGTCTGCAAACATATCCAGCATCATCCTGAGGGATTTCCGCTCATTGTCCGGAAAATCCTGCTGCATCAACGGATAAATTCTCTTTACATCCTCTGTAGTCAGTTCTTTGCAAAACATAATAAATTCTCTCCCTCCGTGCTTCATTGTAGCATCTCAGGGCGATAAAAAAGAAGCCGCCGGAGATTCCTCCGACAGCCTCTCACCGTAATTCGTTACAGTTCATTCGCCCGCCGGGCGACAGGGTGGCGGAGAATGTCCAGTCCGGG
>CAVKMX010000003.1:40049-50883 GCA_963657295.1 Clostridium sp. CAG:302 | reverse complement strand
TGTACTCCAAACCATGCAAAAAAGAGATACGGGACAAGATTGCACGGCACTATCCCGTGGATGAGCGCGAGGCTGGTTGGCAGGAAATGAGGTGAAATAACAATGAAATGGCTCATCATACCCGCATTCTGGTTCCTGTACTGGGGCATCTGTTTCCTCTGCACGGGAACGGACAAGAAAAACCTCTCCGGTCTGCGCTCGTATCCCGACGCGGTGCAGAGCATCGTGCGCGAAAGGCTTTCCGACACGCCGAAGGCAAAGTCCATACCCTTGATTTTGCTGGGCAACATTGTTCTTTTCACCGTGGTATTCTCTGCATTGGGACTGGCGTTTAAGAGCGTTCTAGCCTTTGATGGTTATCTCTCTGCATTCCGGTATTTCCTCATCCTCGGCGAGGGGCTGGGGCTGTTCGATCTTCTGGTCATCGACCTGCTCTGGTGGCGCAATACAAAACGCATCCGCTTTTCCTTCCTGCCGGATAAGGCAAGCTATCAGGACCCGAGCAAGCACATCGGCTCCTTTGTGCGCGGCATTCCGCTGTTTGCCGCCATAGCCGCCTTGAGCGCAGGAATCGTTACACTTATATGAGAGGAGATGGTGTAATGCTTATGGAAACGTTGATTAAATCAGCGTTTCCATAGACACAGCCAAACTTGATCCGCTGCTTCCGTGGTCGGATCAGCTGCCGGCCCAGTGTCATAAAAAACGCCGCTGACGAAAACTCAGCGGCGTTTTTCTGCATCAGGGCGCATGATTTGACGTTTACCGATGAAGGGCGGCGAAAGGAGAATTGATCTATGGCAAGTAAATTGCAGGAATACAGCCGCATGTCGGAGGAGGTACAGCGCCAGCTGGCGGGCAGACTGGAACGCTGGCAGTCCTTCTTGAAGACCGCACCTCCCATCCAATGTGTCAATTTACAGAACAGGAAACACAGTGTATGCTGACGGAAACATTCCGGAGCTTGCGCAAGAATAGGGGGACGAGTCATGAATAAGGAATGGTCAGACCTGAACAAAACCATTCAGATACAGCTAAGGAAGGAATCAACCTTTCCTGATGGAATCAAGACCCTTTTGACCTTGCGGCAGCTTCTCATGGACGAGCTGCTTCATATGAAGCTGGAACTGCACCGCGAGGATTTTAACGCGATGCCCTTTCCGAACGCAAACGGCTATCACAGCAAGACCATTGCCTATTCTATCTGGCACATTTTCAGAATTGAGGACATTGTAGCCCACAGCCTGATTCAGAATGACGATGAGGTATTCAAAACATATCAGGACAAAAGCGGCACATCCATTATCACCACAGGGAACGAGCTGGCAGGGCGACAAATTGAGGAGTTTTCCAGAGAAATTGATTTGGATGCCCTGTACGCCTATGCCGCTGCCGTCAAAAGCAGCACGGGTGAGCTGTTAAAGCAACTTTCCTACCGGGATTTGAGCAGAAAGTTTAATGAAGCGGACAAAGCTAGATTGCGGGAGTTGCAGGTGGTAAGCACGGACGAAAATGCCTGCTGGCTGATTGACTATTGGTGCGGGAAAGACATCGGAGGTCTGCTTCGGATGCCGTTTTCCCGGCACTGGATTATGCACATCGAAGCAAGCCTGAGAATCAGACATGCGGTCAGAGAAGACGTTCCCGCGCTTGCAGCCGTGGAAATCTTTGTGGATGGGTTCGTGACGGACGAAGCGGATCTGACGGATGAGATGTATGCGAATGCGGGGATGCAAGGCAGCGGATCTAAAATCAGCTTGACCCTGTGAGGGGAGCGTGCTAGAGTAACGACTTGTAGCTCGGAGGGCAGGTTGTTCATACCGAAGACGACGGCCGGACAAGAGACAGACAGGAAAAAGGTCTGTGGCTTGTCCGGCTTTTTTCGTGGAGGTACGGACGTCTGCCGGTTTCGCAGAGAAGTTCGGCGGGCACAGATGCTGGCCTGTCAAAAGGAGGAATGGGACATGGATCTACGGAACGGGAGAATCAAACCGCTTTATTTCCGGTATCTGTCGGCGGCATTCGGCAGTGCCATGATCACCTCGGTGTACTCCATCGTAGACACGGCGATGGTGGGACAGTACCAGGGGCCGGAGGGAACGGCTGCGCTGGCAGTGGTCGCACCGGTGTGGAATATCATTTACAGCCTGGGTCTCCTCATGGGCATCGGCGGCAGCGTGATTTTCAGTACGAAGCGCGGCGGGAGCGGAAAGGGGAACGGCAGCGAGAATGAATATTTCTCGGCGGCGGTGATCGGCGCCGTCATCCTGTCCGTTGTGTCCTGGATTGGAATCGTATGCGGTGAGCGTACGATCCTTACCTTCTTCGGTGCAGACGAATCGCTTCTGGTGCTGGCAAAGGCTTACCTGCGTCCCATCCGGTACGTATTCCCGCTGTTCCTGTTCAATCAGATGCTGGCGGCCTTCCTGCGCAATGACGGGGATCCGGGGCTGGCTACGTTCGGCGTGCTCGCGGGCGGCATCTTCAATGTATTCGGGGATTATGTCTTCGTTTTCCCCTGCGGCATGGGAATCTACGGAGCGGGATTGGCAACGGCCATCGGCGCGGCCATTTCGTTCCTTGTGATGCTGACGCATTTTGCAGGGAGGAAGAACACACTCAGACTGGTGCGGCCCGGGAAGCTTCCGGAAAAACTGCGGGAGATTTCCATCACAGGATTCGCCACCTTTTTCATTGACGTTGCAATGGGAATCCTGACGGTGCTGTTCAATCGGCAGATCATGAAATATCTCGGCGCCGATGCGCTGGCCATCTACGGCCCGGTGATACAGGTTTCCACCTTTGTCCAATGCTGTGCATACAGCGTCGGACAGGCGGCGCAGCCCATCGTCTCCACGAATTTCGGCGCAGGAAAGGGAGACCGTATCCGGGAGACGCTTCGTCTGGCCCTGTGGACGACGGCATTCTTCGGGGTATTCTGGACGACCCTGAGCCTGGTCTGCCCGAACCTGTATATCCGGATTTTCATGGCGCCCACGCCGGAAATTCTGGAGATGGCTCCGGCCATTGTGCGGGCATATGCGCTGTCGTTCCTGCTGCTGCCGTTCAATATCTTCTCAACCTATTATTTCCAGGCGATTGCCAGACCGGAGGCTGCCTTTGCCGTGTCGGTGTCGCGCGGCCTTGCGATCAGCGGACTGCTGATCCTGCTGCTCCCGAGACTTGTCGGCGCCGATGCACTTTGGTATGCAATGCCTGTCACAGAATTGCTGACGGCTGCGTATGCAGCTGTGAGAGTTCGAGGCTGCACCGGCGCACTGCCGTCGGACGGCCGGTGAAGGAGGCACGGCGCCGGAACGGCAGGCAGTCGGAAGGCACTTCATCAGGGATTGATTTTTCCGGGAAGCTGCGGCAACATGAGGCTGTGCAGCCGTTTCCATGGGTGCGGCAGGGACGGATGGCAGAAAGGAAGAGGAGGAAGACGATGAAAAACAGACTGGTTCTGGCAATGATGGTGATCGCCGTGAGCACGGCGTGGATGACAGGCTGCGGCTCGGCATCCGGCACAGCTGCAGGAGAGGAGACGTCCTCGGCAGAGGTGTGGGAGAACACGCAGGAGACGGACGGAGAGTCGTCCACAGAGCTTGCGAATCCATGGACGGAATCGGATGAGCAGGGCGTTGCGGAGGCAACAGGCTTTGATATGACGCCGCCGGACGGAGCGGAGAACGTTGCGTACAGCTATCTGGCCGATGAAAACCTCGCGCAGATGAGCTATGAGCTGGATGATGCGCAATGGGTGTATCGGATGCAGCCAGCCGATGCCCTGACAGACATCTCCGGCCTGCATCTGGATTGGACCGGGGATGAGGGGACGGTCTCCGGAAGAGAAGCCCTGTACTACGGGCAGTGTGATCTGAACGATGAGACAAAGGATGACATCATGCTCGTGAACTGGTACGATGCCGTGACCGGCGTGACCTACTCCCTTTCGGCCACCAGATCGGATCTGGACGGAATGGACATTCAGGTGTATGCGGAGGAGCTGTATGAGCCGCTGCAGGGGGATGCGACGGATGATCCGGAGGGAGATCGTGAGAGGGAGCTGCAGGATTATTTCCTGGGAGAGCATGAAAAGAGTGATGACGGCAGCACACTGGTGATCGAGGACAACGGGGACGGAACCTTCCGGGTGGACCTGAGCATCACCAGACTGTGCAGCCTGGAGAACGGTGTCGGAACCTTCGAGGAGCACAAGATGACCTTTACGGCGGAGGACCCGAACGGAGAGAACCTCAGTGCCGTGATCTACCGGGACAGCGACAACAGCCTGACGGTGAAGATCACAGACAGTACCTGGGGGTACCTGCCGAACGATGAGGTGATCTCCGGATTCGGCAAATGATCAGGAACAGCAGGGAAAGAGCCGGCGCGGGAAACGCACAGAAGAGCGTTTCCCGCGCCTGTTTTATGCCAAGGGGCAGCCGATGCCCTGCCGATCCGGGGCAGGCCTCAGGGAGAAGGCAGATCGTGTCCGAACCTCCTCAGGAGAAGCTCTCAACGGTGACGCCCTCTGCACGCACGAGGTCCTTTAAATGCTCCATTTCATCGTCGGAGGGACGGAAGAAGGCATCCTGCGCACAGGGCCTGCCGATGGCTTCGTATTTGATCCTGCCGAAGGTATGGTAGGGGAGCAGCTCCATTTTCGCTTTGGGAAGATTCCGGCGGACATAGGCTGCGGAGCGCCGGATGTTGTCCTCATCGTTGTTCACGCCGCCGATGACGGGGATGCGGATCACGACGGCGGCAGGGAGCTCCGAAAGCCGCCGGATGTTCTCCAGCGTCTGCGCATTGGAGACACCGGTGTAAAGCCGGTGCCGGTCATCATCCATCAGCTTCAGATCCATGAAGATGAGATCCATACGCTCCAGAGATTCGCGAACACGTTCAAAGGCAAAGTGCCCGCAGCTTTCCAGAGCCATGGACAGACTCAGGTCGTAAATTCCGGCGGTGAGCGCATTCAGGAAGTCCGGCTGTGAGGTCGCCTCTCCTCCCGAAAAGGTAACGCCGCCGCCGCTGTACCGGTAAAAGATCTCATGCCGCCGCAGCTGAGAGAGGATTTCCTCTGAATCGCAAAGGCGGACCAGGCGAGGCCGCGCCCCCTGGGGACAGACATCG
This sequence comes from Clostridium sp. CAG:302, assembly GCA_963657295.1. Lineage (GTDB taxonomy): Bacteria > Bacillota > Clostridia > Lachnospirales > Lachnospiraceae > CAG-791. The sequence goes on along the minus strand of CAVKMX010000003.1, from coordinate 45,744 downwards.
GCACAGGCGCCGCAGGCAGTGCATCGGGCCCTTGCGGCGTTCAGATCGATGCCGATTCCCTCCGGACAGATCCTGGCGCAGGCACCGCACCCGATGCATCTTCGCCGGTACCAGCCGACAAGGGGACGGGCACGGAGTCCCTCCGGATTCGAGCACCAGCGGCAGCGCAGGGGGCATCCTGCCAGAAAGATGGTGGTTCGTATGCCGTCTCCGTCATTGACGGAGAACGGCTGCAGCTGCATGAGGTAGCCCTTCATGGTCGGTGCTCCTTTCAGAGAATACGAGGGTGATCGATGACTCCGGCACAGGATTCGCGCAGCGGCGGATCCTGTGGAGACTCCTTAAAATTCCTCGTGTGCGTTTCTGGCCATGATGGAGTCCTGCATTTCCCTCGAAAGATTCGTGAACTGCGCGCTGTAGCCGGCGACGCGGACGAGAAGACCCCGGTACTGATCGGGGTTTTGCTGCGCATCCCGGAGCACCTCGTTGGAAATGGTGTTGAACTGCACGTGGAAGCCGCCAAGGGCAAAGTAGCTCTGCAGCATGGCGGCGAGATTCGCCCGTCCCCGCCTGGTCGCAACGAGCTCATGTCCCAGACGCAGATTCAGGAGCGTTCCGCCGCTGTGCATGTCATGCTTGATTTTCGCAGCGCTTCGGAGCGCCGCAAGGCAGGTGGAGGTATCGGTGCCGGTGACGGGGGATACACCCTCATTGATGGGATCCTTCGCATGGCGGCCGTCTGGCGTTGCGCCGAGAACACGGCCGGTGGGAAGGTAATTGGAAATTCCCATAAATGCCGTGACAAAGTGTGCACCGTAGATGTCCTTGTACTGCACGACCTCCGCGCGGTAGAAATCGGCAAGATCCCGGGCGATGAGGTCGACATAGTCGTCGTCGTTGCCGTACTTCGGGCAGGCAAGAGCCTTCTGCCGAAGGTCTTCGTAGCCGTTCCAGTCGGCATTCAGCGCATCGATGAGCTCGGAGAGCGTCGCGGTGCGGTCCTCGTAGACGAGCTTCCTGATCACGGCCAGGGAGTTGGCAGTCACCGAAAGACCGACGCCGGTGAATACCGGCCCGATGTTGTACTTGGCTCCGCCATCGACCAGATCTGCACCGGTTTGCAGGCAGTGCTCGCTGCAGGCTGACATGAACGGGCGCTGTCCGATTTCCCGATGAATCTCCTGGGCGGTTACGAGACTGATGACGCCGTGCTGTACCAGATTCCGGAACTGCCTCTTCCATGCGTCCAGAATTTCCTCAAAGGAGGCAAACGTCTTCGGATCCTTTTCGGAGAGCGAGACCTGCTGCCCGCTGAGACGGCTTTTCCCCCCGTTCAGCGCGAACTCGAGTGCCGCGGCGAAGCTGATCGTGCAGGCCGAGGTCCATTGGAATGTTTTGCGGGAGTGGGGAACGACGCAGCCGCAGTTGTTCCAGTCCCTGGCATCGATGGGATCGTAGCCGAGATTCGAGAGCATCTGATAGCCGGTCCGGTCACTGTGGATGGCGGGGAAGCCGCAGCCCGTTGCGACGAGCCCGGTCACAGCCTCCATGAATTCCGGCGGGCAATCCGGGTGAATGCGGCAGCTGAGCGTCGGCTGGTGCGTCATGATCTCCCTTGTGGCCTGGATGGCCAGATAGGAGATTTCGTTGGTGGCATCGGAACCGTCCACCCGGGTGCCGCCGATGGTGAGGTTCTCAAAATTGGTATACCCTGCGAAAAAGCCGGCGGTGTTCCGGGAAATCGTCCAGGCCCACTCACTGTATTTGAGCCACAGAAGCTCGATCAGCTCGAGTGCGTCATCCCGGGTGATCCGTCCGTCCCGCAGATCCTTATCGTAGTAGGGGAACATATACTGATCAAAGCGTCCGGGATTCCATGCGAGCGGATTCTCGGCGAGAATGCCGCCGAGCTGGACAAACCAGACGAACTGGATGGCCTCGCGGAAGGTTTCCGGAGCCTTTTCGGGAATGACATCACAGACGACGGCAATCGAGAGGAGCTCGTCCTTCCTCACGGGGTCCGTCTCTGCGGCAGCCATCTCCCGCGCCTTCGCGGCATAGCGGCGTCCCAGACAGATCATGCCGTCGCAGATGAGAACGATGGAGCGATAGAATTCCAGCTTTTTACGGTCAGCGGGAACGGCACGGTTCAGGGTCTCCATATGCTCCAGAGCTTCCCGCCGGATGCCGCCGAAGCCCTTCGGCAGCAGCTCATCGATGTAGTCAGGTGAGATCTCGCCGACGCCGTTTCTCCATTTGGAATCGGTGTCCAGAAAGCCGGTGTCCACGCCGAGGATCCGGGTGTCCTCCGGGATCCGGGACAGAAACGCCTCCTCAACGGATTTGCCCTTCCAGTAGGGGAAGATGTTCTCCTTGACGAACCGGATCTGCTCCGGCGTTACGTCATAGGGATCCTGCTCCCGCTCGGGAAAGGTGTCGATTTCATCCTGAATCCAAGTCCATCCGAATTCCGGAGTCAGGATCGCGCACTTGCGGTATTCACCGCTGGTGCCGACGATGAGCTCGCCCTCCCAGATGTTCACGGACAGCTCGCGGCAGGTATCATAAAAGGCCTGGGCAGTGCGCAGGATATGCGGCTGTCCCTCCGTCCGCTGAAAGGATTTCGTCCAGCTCCATGCCCGTTCGCAGGAAATATGGGGCCTTGTATTCACATAATGCTCACGGATCTTCTCAACTCTCTCTGTTGCAGGCATCTTCGCACACCTCCATTGCCGCCGCGGCCGGGCGGCCCGCGCATAAGGTCTCCCGCGTGCGGCAGCACGCAACAGGCCGGCATCACGGGAGTCAGAGAAAATGCCGGTTCCATCTGTGTTCCCACTGCCGGCACTTCACGGAGAACCCCCGCAGGATCATGGTATACGAGGAAAAAGATAATTTCAAGCGCTATAACGCACAAAAATGCACAAATCAGAAACGGAGGTTGCTGTACAGACGCCCGCCAGGACCCGTCACCGGCGGGCGAATGAACTGTAACAAACGGAGCTGCCCTGCGCACAGAGACGGATCCTGTGCCGGCAGAATGCGCACGGGTGCAGAGGGGGCCGGGGATAGCCTGCGGCGTTTATTTATATCGCAGGATATTGTGAAAGATGACGCTCTGCGGGTGAGGATTGGCATAGCAGTGATCCGCATTGCCCTTGAAGGAGAAGGCCTGCCCCTCCCGGAGGAGGAAAACCTCGTCGTTTACCGTCATCTCCAGCGTACCGGAAAGGACGATGATGTATTCCTTCTCCACATTCGGATGCGGGATCGAGACATGCCGGCTGCCGGGCTCGAGGACAATTTTGTAATAGTCGAAGCCGGAGACGGGGTCGAAGGGGAAAATATTATACAGGTACATGCCGTCCTCTGCGGCCTGTATGGGCTCGATTTCATCGATGTCGACAATCTTGGAGGCAGCATCGGAGCTGGCGATCAGGTGGGAAAGCGATACCTTGAAGCCGGTGGAAATCTTCCAGAGCGTGAGGATGGTCGGAGCGGACTCGCCGCGTTCGATCTGTCCGAGCATGGCCTTTGAGACACCGGTCAGCCGGGAGGCTGTGTCGAGGCTCATGTTCATTTCCTTTCGGATGCTCTTGATCTTGGCGCCGATGTCTTTTGATATACCGTCCATGGTGTTTCCTCCGGATTGTGCAGCATTTGCAGCGCTGCAGGCGGTGCAATGCAGGATGTCTCTCCTCCGGAGTATAAATTTTTGGTGCAATCGGCGTCAATGGTACGGAAAAATTGTGGTATCTATTTTGCACCCATCTCGGATTTGATACTCGAAAATGCCCGATGGCATTTTCTCCTATCCGGGAGTGATTGTCAGCGCTGCCGACAATCACTCCGTGCCGCGGAGAAACCGCATACGCGGATTTCTCCTTGCATTCGCAAATCCTCGATGCGGCTGGCTGGTGGTGCTTGCACCTCGCCCGCCTGCCAATTTCAATCGTGAATATGCCTGCAAGCAGTCAATTCACGTTGAAATGTGGCAGGTGCTAAACAGATACAAATTGTGTATACTTTTTTAGGCCCTCCGGTTCGCAGTCACTTACCGGAGGAAAAGAAAGCAAGCAAGGAGGACATCCTATGCGTATCCTGATGGTGAACAAATTCCTGTATCCCAACGGGGGATCGGAGACATATCTTTTTAAGACGGGCGCGCAGCTTGCGGCCATGGGACACGAGGTGCAGTATTTCGGCATGGAGCATGAGGGGCGCATCGTGGGCAATGCGGCGGGAATTTACACGGCTCCCATGGATTTCCACGGGGGCTCGAAGCTGGCAAAGCTCACATATCCGTTTCAGATTCTGTATTCGGCGGAGGCCAAACGGGATATCCGGAGGGTACTGGAGAGCTTCCATGCGGATGTCGTGCACCTCAACAACATCAATTTTCAGCTAACGCCGTCCGTCATCGACGGCGTGCGGGAGTTCGATCCGAACATCCGGATCGTCTATACGGCGCACGATGCACAATGGGTCTGCCCCAATCATCTGCTGCGCATTCCCTCCACGGGGGAGGTGTGCACCCGCTGTATTGACGGGGCCGTCGGTCACTGCGTGCGGAACCGCTGCATTCACAATTCGGCCTTTCGTTCGCTTCTGGGGGCGATGGAGGCCCGGCTGTACCGGAGGAAGAAAACCTATGAACAGGTGGATCAGATTGTCTGTCCGTCGGACTTCCTGAACGGCATTCTGTCGCACAATCCGCAGCTGCGGGGGCGTACGGTGACGCTGCACAATTTTGTGGACAGGGGCCCGGAGGAGCCGGAGCAGAAGGGGGAGACGGCCGTGGGAAGGAAGCTTCCCGAACGGTATGTCCTGTATTTCGGAAGGTATACCAGGGAGAAGGGCGTGGAAACGCTGCTGAAGGCGGCCGGGGCTCTGCCGGAGATCCGTTTTGTCTTCGCCGGGAAGGGAGAGCTGGCGGACAGAATCCGCGAGCTGCCGAACGCGGAGGAGATCGGCTTTCTCGAGGGAGCGGCTCTGCGGCAGGTGATCCGGGGAGCTGCCTTTGTGGTGTTCCCGTCGGAGTGGTATGAGAACGGCCCCTTTGTGGTCATTGAGTCCATCATGAACGGGACGCCGATTCTGGCGTCCAATCTGGGCGGAACGCCGGAGATGATCGCAGAGGGAGAAACCGGAGAGCTTTTTGCGGCCGGCAATGAAAAGGAGCTGCAGGAGAAGATAGTCCGTCTTTATCATGACGAGAATCGGCTCCGGACCTATCGCCGCGGCTGTGCAGCTGCGGCCAGGGGAGAGGGAAGTGTGCATTTTGACTCCCTGGAGGAATATTGCGGACGGCTGCTGCGCGAGGTTTATGCAAACGGGTGAAGAGAACGGACTCTGTGTGTCCGGGGAAGACAGGAAGAAGCGGTGAAGAACAGGAGAATGACAGAGCACAACGGTACGGCGGGTGCAGCCCTTGGCGCGGCGTTCCCGCAGACCATTCCGGTTTTAACAGGGTATGTTTTCCTGGGAATCACCTACGGAATCCTGATGGTGACCAGCGGCTTTCCCGTCCTGTACCCCATTCTGACGGCGTTTGTTGTCTACACGGGATCCATGGAATTCCTGCTGGTGTCCATCCTGATGTCCTCTTTTCAGCCGCTGGCCTGCTTTGTGACGGCCCTCATGGTCGGGGCCAGGCATTTGTTCTACGGGATCTCCATGCTGGACCGCTATAAGG
>CAVKMX010000003.1:0-40039 GCA_963657295.1 Clostridium sp. CAG:302 | reverse complement strand
ATAATGGAACCGGATGGAAGAAGCTGTATCTGATCTATGCGACAACGGATGAAACCTTTGCCGTGAATTATTCGACGGCGGTTCCGGAGGGCATTGACCGGGGCTGGTTTTATTTCTGGGTTTCGCTCCTGGACCAGCTCTACTGGATCGCAGGGACGGCATTGGGGGCGCTCTTTGGCTCACAGATTACCTTTAATACAAGGGGACTGGATTTCGTCATGACGGCGATGTTCGTCACCATCTTCATGAATCAATGGCTGAAGGATACCCGGAAGGGACATGCAAGCGCCGGCATCGGCATTGCAGGATCCCTTGTGTGGTTGTGGATTCTGGGACCGGACGGCTTTATCGTGCCGGCCATGCTGACCATTCTGGCGGCGCTGACGCTGCTGCGGCCGGTGCTGGGGCGGCAGGATGGAATGTAGTACAATGGTATCTGTTCAGCACAACGGAGGAACCGGTCGAGGCGGCGGGATCGACAGCAGGAGCTGCAGAAGGGAGCAGACATGTATCAATCTGTATTCGAGGACAGAGGAACCTGGTATAAGGGAAATCTTCATATGCACACCACCCGTTCGGACGGACATGCAAGCCCGAAGGATGCCGTGGAGCGCTACCGCAGAAACGGATATGATTTTATCGCGCTGACGGATCACAGAAGGCCGTCTGTGACGCTCGAGCCGGGGGAGCACGGGAATGTGGACGCGCTCAGCCGGGCCGCGGGGGCGGAGGACGCCGGTAATCTTGTGGACGCAGGGAAGATGCTGATCCTCTCCGGCGTGGAATGGGATACCGGGGGCGCCAACACCAGGCGAAACGGCGATGTTGCGACCTATCATATTGTGGGAATCGGGATGACGGAATTCCGCGGAATCTGCTATGGGAGGAATCCGCATCCGAAGCCGCAGGAGATTGTGAATGTCATCCGGGCGGACGGCGGTCTTGCGATTCTGGCGCATCCTGCGTGGTCGGTGATGGATCCGGGCGGCATTGCGCAGCTGGAGGGGATCACGGCGGCGGAGATTTACAATTCCGTATCCGATCTTCCGTATACCGGACAGCGGGCCGAATCCTCGGCCTGGTTTGACATCTGGGGGACTCATTATGAGAAGCTGGTCCCGGCGGTGGCTTCGGACGATGCGCACAGTTATGAGGGGGATGAGTGCTATGCCTGCACGATGGTGAATGCCGCAGAGCTCTCCCGCGACGGGATTCTTGACGCACTGCAGGCGGGGAATTTTTATGCGACCCAGCGGCCGGTGCTCTATGACCTGGCAATTGACAGAGAAAAGGGGACGGTGCATCTGGAATTTTCCAAGGATGTGATGACGGCGGTTTTCTACAGCAATAACATCTGGACAGAGGGACGCGTTGCCCAGGTGAAGGGCGGAAAGGCGGATTACCGGCTGGAGCCGGGAGAGTTTTTTCTCCGGGTGGAGCTGATCAGCCGGGACGGGAGAAAGGCGTGGACCTCACCGGTTCCTGTAGAGGGGTGAGGAAGAGAAATGGTCGTAGCGCAGTATTTTGACTATTTTGTGATTTTCAGCTTCTTCGGCTGGGTTTATGAGTGCATTTACTGCACGGTCCGGGAGAAGCACTGGCAGAACCGGGGCTTTCTCTTCGGGCCGATCTGTCCGATCTACGGAAGCGGGGTTGTGGCGGCGCTGACGGTCTTCCGGCTGCTCCCCCTGCCGGCCGGAGCCGGCGAATACCCGGCGTGGATGATCTTCCTGATCTGCGCGGCGGGGAGTGCTGTCATGGAATACGGAACCTCTCTGGTCCTGGAGCACTATTTTCATGCGGTGTGGTGGGATTATTCCGGGATGCCGCTGAATCTCAACGGCAGAATCTGCCTGCCGGCCAGCTGCGGCTTCGGCGCGGCCGGGATCCTGGTGGTGAAGTTCGTCATGCCGTTTCTGGAGCGGCTGCCCTCCGACCTTCATCCGCTGGAGAATGAGGTGCTGAGTCTGATCTTTGCCGGAATTCTCGGCATGGATCTGGCACTTACGGTGGCCAGCCTGACACGGATTGTGGAGCGTCTGGACGACATGGAGCAGGAGTTCAACCTTCGGATGGAGGCGGGATATCAGACGGTGCAGCAGGGACCGGCCGCAATGGGAGAGGCGGCCAAGGCGGCCGCCATCAGCGCCGGCGAGACGGCCGTGCTGGCGGCAATGCTGGCAACGGATTCCGCCAGAACGGCTGCCGGCAGATCCGGACAGGAGGTGTATGAGAGAATGCAGCGGATGCTGGAGGGACTCAACCCGCGCGAGCGCTACCATCTTGGCAGCATCCGGGGCATCCGCCCGCGCAGAAAGGACTCCTTTGGTGCGGAGAAGCTGCAGACGGCCTTCCGGTATGTGCAGGAGAGTGCACGCAGACGCAGGACGAAGAGGACGGAATGAGCGCCGCCGGCAGAGCAAGGGCGCGAAAAAGGACGAGATGCGGTATATTTTCGAAGAAATGACGCCACAGGAGGAAAGGGAGTTCCGGGAGCAGCTGGGGAGCATGGCAGAGGATCCCCGATGCCTTCGGATGAAGAATTATATCCAGCACGGCAGGATCACAACCTACGAGCATTGTCTGGATGTCGCCAGAACAGCCTTCCTGCTGAATCGAAGGCTTCATGTGCAGGCCAATGAAAGGCGTCTGGTGCGTGCTGCCTTCCTGCATGACTATTTTCTCTACGACTGGCATTCGCACGGAGACCATTTGCACGGCTACCATCATCCGCACATCGCGGCACGGAATGCATGCCGGGATTTCCGGCTGGATCCGGTGGAGGTGCAGGCCATTGAAAGTCACATGTGGCCGCTGACGCTGTTTCATGCCCCGGCCTCCCGCATTGCCTGGATGGTTACGGTGGCGGACAAGCTCTGCTCCTCGCAGGAGACTCTGTTCCGCAGAAGTTAAAAGGAGATGAAGATGAAGATTGTTGTATTGTGCGGCGGCTTGTCCACCGAGAGAAAGATATCGATTCTGTCCGGCACAAAGGTTTGCAGAGCCTTGCGCGCGAAGGGGCATCAGGCTGTGCTGGTGGACCTGTTCCTTGGCCTGGAGGATCTCGGGGAGGAGATTCTCCGGCATCCGGAGCAGCTCTTTGATGAGCTTCCGGAGCTGCAGCCCGCGGTGTTCGACGGCACACCGCCCGATCTTGCCGGAGTAAAGGCCTCCCGCAGGTGGAAGGACAGCTCGATCTTCGGCCGCGGCGTGCTGGAGATCTGCAGAAAGGCGGACATGGTCTTCATTGCACTGCACGGACTCAACGGCGAGGACGGGAGAGTGCAGGCAGCCTTTGATCTTCTGGGCATCCGGTACACCGGCTCCGGGTATCTTGGAGCCGGCATGGCCATGGACAAGATGATCACGAAGACGCTGGTGCGTCCGCTGGGCATCCGGACACCGGACTGGAAGGAATACCACGGTGTTGGCAGGGGGGAGCTTCCCGCCATTGCGGCGGAGTGCCCGGTGCCGTGTGTGGTGAAGACGCCGACCGGCGGTTCCTCGGTCGGCGTGTATATCGTGCGGAGCAGGGAGGAGCTGGCACCGGCACTTTCGGAGGCCTGGCAGTACAGCAGGGACATTCTGGTGGAGCAGTTCATTGAAGGGAAAGAATTCACCAACGCAGTTCTGGAGGACCGCGCGCTTCCGTGCGTCGAGATCATTCCGAAGGAAGGCGGCTACGATTATTCCAACAAATACGCGGCAGGAGCTACGGAAGAGATCTGTCCCGGAAGGCTTGCACCGGAGCAGGCCAAGGAGATGGGAGAGATGGCCCGGAAGGTGCACAGAGCGCTGGGCCTTCGGACCTATTCCCGCAGCGATTTCATGGTAACCGGGGAAGGGACCATCTATTTTCTGGAGGTGAATACGCTTCCTGGAATGACGCCCACGAGCCTGGTTCCGCAGGAGGCCGCAGCAGACGGGATCTCCTATGAGGAGCTGTGCGAGATCATCGTGCAGGATGCCGTGAGCCACTACAGAAACGGAGAGAATTGAGAATGGAAACCATAACCTTGCAGGAGCTTCTGGAGGCGACCGGAGGAAGCCTCCTTACAGAACCGGACGATTCGGGAGCCGGTGCGGAAGGTTTGCCGGAGGCGCACACGGAGCCGAAGGCGGGAGCCGTGCGCATCACAGGGGTACAGTCGGACAACCGCCTGGTGCAGGAGGGAGATGCCTTTTTTGCCTTCGTCGGAGAGAAAACGGACGGACACCGGTTCGTAAATGCGGCGCTGGAGGCGGGAGCCGTGTGCGCGGTTGTGTCCGAAAGGCCAACGGAGTATCTTCCCGGGAAAATCTATGTGCTGACGGAGGATACCGTTGCGGCGTTCGGAGCACTGGCCGGCCGTTACCGGGCACGCTTTTCCATCCCGGTGATCGGCGTGACAGGCTCCGTCGGCAAGACCACCACCAAAGACATGATTGCGGCCGTCCTTTCCGAACGGTACCGCACGCAGAAGACACAGGGGAATTTCAACAACAACATCGGTCTTCCCAGAACGCTCTTTACCCTGACGGGGGAGACAGAGGCGGCTGTGGTTGAAATGGGAATGAACCATTTGAAAGAGATCAGCTATCTGGTGCACATTGCGCAGCCGGAGACCGCCGTCATCACCAACATCGGAGATGCGCACATTGGAAACCTTGGCAGCAAGGAGAACATCTTCCGGGCCAAATGTGAAATCTTCGAGGGCCTGCGGGAGGGCGGATATGCCGTTCTGAACGGAGACGATCCCTATCTGGTCCGTCTGCGGGAGGATGAGGATAAGAACGCACGGTTCGTCCTGGACTACGTGGGGGAATCACCGGACTGTGCCTGGCGGGCCGCGGACGTCCGGGAGGACGGTCAGGATTCCATGCGGTTTACAGCGGTTACGCCGTTGGGAACCTTTGAGATTCTCGTGCCGGCGCTTGGACATCACATGATCTACCCCGCCCTGACGGCGGCTGCCGTCGGGGCCCGCTACGGGCTGACAGCGGAGGAAATCCGCCGGGGAATTGCCCGGTACGTGCCGACCGCGATGCGCATGGAAACGCTGCACCTTCCGGGAGAGGTGATCCTTTACAATGACACGTACAATGCCAACCCGCAGTCCATGAAGGCAGGCCTTCTGACGCTCGCCCGGACGAAGGCGGACCGGCACGTCGCCGTTCTGGGGGACATGAAGGAGCTGGGAGCGTCCGAGGAGGCCCTGCACCGGGAGGTAGGAGCCTACGCGGCCTCTCTTCATCCGGATGAGCTGGTCACCGTGGGCGAGGCGGCGGCACTCCTGGCCGAGGAGGCGCAGAAGGAAGGGCTTGCCCATGTCCATGTCTGCCGCAGCAAGGAAGAGGCAAAGGAGGTGATCCGGCAGCTCGCAGGAGAAAGGACGGCATGGCTTTTCAAGGCCAGCCGCTCCATGGCATTCGAGGAGCTGGCGCACTATGCGGCCGGAATCGCCGGGCAGGAAAAGGCATGAGCATTCTGAATCTGGAGCACATCAGCAAGAATCTGGGAGGCCGCGTCATTCTGGACGGGGCCTCCGTTGGTATTGAGACGGGAGAGAAGGTCGGCATCATCGGCATCAACGGAACGGGGAAATCCACGCTGCTCTCTCTGATTGCGGGCACCATGGAACCCGACGAGGGGAGCGTCATCTGCCGGAAGGGGCTGCGGATTGCATACCTTCCGCAGAATCCGAGCTTCGATGACGGGAAAAGTCTCCTGGACAACGTGACCGGAAGGATCCGGGGGAAGGCAGAGCATTGGGACACGGAGGGAGAGGTGCGGTCGAATCTGCTGAGATTCGGAATTCCGGATCCGGAGATTTCACCGGCACGGCTTTCCGGCGGGCAGAAAAAGCGGGCGGCGCTGGTTGCGGCCATGCTGACACCCTCCGATGTTCTTATTCTGGATGAGCCGACCAACCATCTCGATGCACAGATGATCGAGGAGCTGCAGCATTTCCTGGAGGAATATCGTGGAACCCTGCTCATGGTGACGCATGACCGGTATTTTCTGGATGAGGTGACCGATGTCATTCTGGAAATTGACAGGGGAAAGATTTATCGGTACGAGGGCGATTATGAGGAGTATTTAAGGCTCCGGCAGGAGCGGCTCGACAGTGCTGTGGCGGCGGAGCGTAAAATGGCGGCCCTGTATCGGCAGGATCTGGCCTGGATGATGCGCGGCGCAAGGGCGAGATCGACCAAGCAGAAGGCGCACATCCAGCGCTTTGAAGCGCTGCGGGACAGAGAACGGATTCGGGAGGAGAGGCAGGTGCAGATGGAGTCGCTTCCCTCCCGCATCGGCGGGAAGACCATTGAGCTTCACGGCATCAGCAAGTGCTGCGGGGAGAAGAGGCTGTATCAGAATTTTACCTATCATTTCCGAAGGACGGACCGGATCGGGATCATCGGACCGAACGGATGCGGCAAATCCACGCTGCTCCGGACGATTCTGGGAGAGACAGCACCGGACGAGGGAAGTGTCGTCATCGGTCAGACCATTCAGTTCGGTTACTTCTCACAGGAGAATGAAAGACTGGATCCGGCGGCCCGGGTCATTGATTACATTCGCGGGGCGGCCGAATACATCCGTACAGCGGATGGTCTGGTGTCCGCTTCGGAGATGTGCGACCGCTTCCTGTTCGATCCGAAGCTGCAGTATGCAAGAATCGAAAAGCTCTCGGGCGGAGAGAAGAGGAGACTGTATCTGCTGAGGGTATTGATGGACAATCCCAATGTGCTGATTCTCGATGAGCCGACCAATGATCTGGACATCCAGACGCTGCAGATTCTGGAGGATTATCTGGATCATTTTGCGGGGATCCTGATCGTTGTTTCGCATGACCGGTATTTTCTGGATCGGGTGGTCACGAGAATCTTCGCCTTCGAGGAGGACGGGCATCTGTGGCAGAGCGAGGGCGGCTACGAGGAATATCATCGGCATCTTCTGGAAGCCGGGAAGGAACAGACCGGAACAGGCGACCTGCGTGAGAAGACCAAGAATGCAGGAGGGGCAGAGGAGACCGCACATAAGGCCAAGCTCTCCTACAAGGACCAGAGGGAATACGATGCCATCGAGGCGGAGATTGACGGACTGCAGCAAAAAGCGGATGCGCTGGCGGCGCAGATTCCCGGGGCAGCCACCGACTACGAAAGGCTCCGGCAGCTGACCGAGGAGAAGGAGCTGCTGGATGCCAGGATCGAAGCGCGGATGGAGCGGTATCTGGAGCTGCAGGACATGGTGGATGCCTGCAGCTCATGACCGCAAAGAGCAGACAATCCGTTCCGCAGGAAAACCAAAGCGCCGGACGACGTCCCTGTATTCCGCGAACTTTGCGCTCCTCCCGGCAGTTCATACGGGCAGCACTCCTGCTGCACCGTTTTGCCAACTGCCGGGGAGGATGCGCACGTGAGCAGAAACAGTGGCGTCGCCCGGCGCTTTCTGTACCGGAACCGATCCTGGGGCGGGTGTCACCGGGTGAAGGAGCCGTGCCGCCCGGCTCACTGCCCTGCGGCGGCCTGTTGCGCAGCATACTGTGCGGCGAGATCCGCCTGGACCTGGGCCTGGGCTTCCTCAGCACTCATGCCTTGATTCATGTAGTTCTGGATGGCCTGCTGGAGCACCGCGGTCTGGGCCTCCTGGGCGGCCTGGGCGGCTGACGAATCCGTGTCAGCCTGTGCATTGCTCTCTGCAGAGGAGGCATCGTCTCCGCCGCCGATGTCGGTCTCCGATTCCCTTACACTGACCGGCGGGTCCGGCTTTTTGCCGGTATATTCCTGGGCCTCCTCAGCCGTCATGCCGCCGTATACGACCACCGGCATGCCGGAGTAGACATGCTCATAGAGTGTCTCGGCGGAAGAGTAGGGAAGATTGACGCAGCCGTGCGAACCGCTGGTCAGGTAAATCTTGCCGCCGAACTTGCTGCGCCAGGTGGCGTCGTGGAAGCCGACGCCACGGTTGAAGGGCATCCAGAAGGTGACCGGAGATTCGTAATCCGCACCCTTGAGCACGGCAGGAGACTTCCGATAATTGATGCTGTAGGTGCCCGTCGGCGTGATGCGGTCGGCATCAATGGCCTTTCCGGAGACACAGTCCGTCTCCAGAATGCATTCTCCCTCCACATAGAGATACACCTTCTGATTGTCCAGATCCACCTCGGCATAGGTGTCGCCGATATCGGTATCACCGAAGGAGGCAGCCTCCCTGGTCCAGACCGGCTCCAGACTGCCGCTCTCGCCGGCCGTCAGGAAGGCCTTCAGGACCGTGACGGTTCCCTCCTGATCCATCTGCCACCCGTAGTCGCCGCCGGCGACGGTGACGGTTTCTCCGTCATGAGTCCGAAATTGCCGGTCCTCGCCGTAGGTATCGTAGCTCTGTGCAAGAGAGGCAACATATTCCGCAATGGCATCCTCCTGGAATGCAATGTCGGACAGTCTTGCCTCCATCTCCGCCTGAAGCTGTTCCTCCTCCGAGAGAAGCGCGTCGGTCTGCGCGTCAGCGGAATCTCCGGCTATGTCGGAAGCGGAGCTGCTCTCCTGCGGGGAGGCCGCGGAGCCGGTGCTGTCTGCATCGGGGGTGCTCTCTCCGGAATCCGCCGCATCCGCGGGAGGCGCAATGAAGGAAGCGAGCTGCTCCCTTGTCAGGGTTTCCTCCTCTTCATCGAAGGAGATGGTAACGGTCATATCCAGAATCTGGTTGAGCACCGTGCAGATCTCCTGCAGCCGGGCATTGTCTGCCGTCAGCGCGGCCTCCTGGTAGCAGTCATCGCCGAGCACCGCCTCGGAAAGATCGGCGGAAAGAGCGGACTCGATGGTCTGCAGAATGCTGTCCTCGAGAGGAACCGTGCCGGGATCGCCTGCGACCACCTGATAGGAGCCGTCCGTATAACTGCAGACGGCATCGCCGGGCTGCCGGATGTTCTCACTCCGGAAGAAGGGAAGAGCGGCCACCCTCTCCCGCAGCTGTGCGGCATCGTAGAAGCCGGCGCAGGAAGCGGAGAGCTCGGTATCGGTCCACAGATGCAGGGGCCACCGGAAGGGAGAGGACGCTTTGATCTGCGCTGTGAGATCCTCATCACAGGAGACGGAGTAGGAGATCTCCGATCCCTGAATGACGCCGGTGAGACCGTCCCTTCCGGAAACTGTCAGGGTGTAATCTGCAGCTGCCGCAGCGAGACGCTCCCTTGCCCTGTCCGGACTGCAGGAGGAGACATCTGTCCCGTTCAGAATTGTGTTGGGAAGATAATGCCCGGAGTAATAAAGGCATCCGCCCAGATAGACAAGCGCCGCAGCGCCTGCGATGCAGGCCAGAGCGATGAGAATCCGCCGCAGCACCCGTCCGGCGGTGCCGGAGCGGGCAGGACCGTCCTCCTCGGAAGCCGGTTCGCGGGAGGAAGCTGCCCTGTGTGCGGCAGAGAGTTCGTGTGCAGGAGGCAGCGGGGCGGTCTCCCTGCGGCCTCCTGCCTCCGCTCTGCGCCGGGGGGGCTCTGTTTCTTCTTCCTGCGCCTGCCGTTCGGCGGGCGCATCGTACTCCGGAATATCATCCTCCGACAGATCCGGATCGTCCTCCGAAAGCTCCGAAGAATCCTCGGGAACGGTCTTCGGGGATACCGCGGACTCGTCCTCTGAAAGCAGTTCGTTATTTTCCTTGTTCTCTCTCATGGCTTTTCAATGCTCCTTTGGTTCTTCCGGAGGGGTCAAACCGGGTTAAATCATTGACAACGGCGGCAGCGATCATCATGCCGGCGACCGGAGGCACGAAGGAGGTGGAGCCGGGAAGGTCCCTTCGCTCCGTGCATTTGCGGACAGATCCCGGCGGGCAGATGCAGTGGTGCAGGCAGGAGTTGTCGGAATCGACGGGACGGATGGCCGGCTCCGTAGAGTAAACAACCTTCAGCTTCGTCACGCCCCGTCTGCGCAGCTCCCGGCGCATGACCCGGGCCAGAGGATCCTGGGAGGTCCGGAACAGATCCGTCACCGTCAGCTTTGTGGGATCGGACCGGTTGCCGCAGCCCATGGCGGAGATGACGGGAACACCGGCCGCCTCCGCCTGCAGAATGATCTGAATCTTTCCGGTAACCGTGTCGATGGCATCGACGACATAATCATAGGAACGGAAATCAAACTGCTCCGCATTCTCGGGAAGGAAAAAGGACTTGTAGGTGCGCACCGTGATCTCGGGATCGATGTCAGCCACCCGGGCCTTTGCCGCATCCACCTTGTATTGGCCGACCGTGCTGCGGACAGCCAGAAGCTGGCGGTTCAGATTGGTGAGGCAGACACGGTCGTCATCGATCAGATCCAGAGCCCCGACCCCCATGCGGGCCAGCGCTTCGACGACATTGCCGCCGACGCCGCCGATTCCGAAGACCGCCACACGGCTCTGCCGGAGAATCTGCATACAGTCCGGCCCATAGATCAGTTCCGCTCTTGAATATTGATTCAGCATCTGCTACCCTCGATTGCGTACCGTTGGGAAAAGTGAATTCCATCGAATTCTACATTATACCTAAGGAATGCGATTTAGACCATAGCAACTGTGCCGGCGAGGATGCAGGGGCCCGCCCTGCCGGCAAAGAAGGGGGCTCCGGGAAGGTACAGAACCCCAAAGGCGCGTCGATTATGCAGTCCGAAATGATCAAGGGCAATCCGTTATCCATCATCATCCGCTTTACCATTCCGCTGTTCATCGGAAATGTGTTCCAGCAGCTCTACAACATGTGCGACACGATCATTGTGGGCCGCTTTGTGGGAGCCAATGCGCTGGCAGCGGTAGGCTCCACGGGGACGATCATGTTCCTCATTCTGGGCTTCTGCTCCGGTCTTACGAGCGGCTTTGCCGTGCTCACCGCCCAGCGCTACGGTGCGGGAGATATCGCCGGTGTGAAGAAGAGCGTTGCCAACAGCTTCCTTTTGTCCGGCGTGGTGATCGTTATCATGACGGCGGGGAGCCTTGTGGTCATGCGTCCCCTCCTGCAGCTGATGAATACGCCGGAGGAGATCTTCGAGGATGCCTATGCCTACATCAGCGTGATCTGCATGGGAATCCTTGCCAGCGTTGCCTACAATCTCCTTTCGGCGCTTCTGCGCGCTGTCGGCAACAGCAGGATGCCGCTGATCGTGCTGGTGTTCTCGGCAGTGCTGAATGTGATTCTGGACCTGGTGCTGATCATTGTCTTCCATATGGGAACGGCCGGCGCAGCGCTGGCGACCAATCTGGCACAGGGAATCTCCTCGGTTCTGTGCTGGCTCTACATTCTGAAGAAGGTGCCGGAGCTGACACCGGACAGGGGAATGTGGCGTTACTATCCGTGGGCAACGGCAAGGCAGCTCCAGGTGGGCATTCCGATGGCGCTGCAGTTCGGCATCACCGCCTCCGGAACCATGATCATGCAGGCGGCCATCAATCTCTACGGCGCGACGGCGGTGGCCGGATATACCGCGGCCAGCAAGGTGCAGGGACTCATCACCCAGGGCAATTTCTCCATCGGCCAGACCATGGCGACCTATGTGGGACAGAACTACGGGGCCGGGGAGTATGAGAGAATCCGCAAAGGGGTAAAGAGCGCGGTCATCAGCATTACGGTCTATGCGGTTGCTGCGGCTCTTCTGGTGGTCGCGGCGCTCCGCCCGCTGATCTCGCTGTTCTTCTCCTCCGGAACGGACATCGATGCGATGATGCCCTATGCCAGAATGTACATTGTCTGCTGCGCACTGTTCTACATTCCGCTGGGATACATCTTTGTTTTCCGCAATGCCATGCAGGGCTGCGGCTACGGACTCCTGCCGATGCTGGGAGGCGTGATGGAGCTGGTGTGCCGTCTGGTGCTGGCCGTTGCCTCCATGTATACCATGAATTATCTGATGGCCTCTCTGTGTGATCCGATCGCCTGGCTGGGGGCCGGCATCTTCACCGCCGTCACCTACTGCTATGTGATCCGAAGAGTGAAGGAGACGCTCTGCCCCGCTGCAGCGGCATCGGCACAGTGCGGTCGGACGGCCGGGCCGGAACAGGAAAAGGCATGAGCGGCCGGGAAAACCGGGAGAGCACGCCGCAGCCGCGGCGCTACCCCCTGCTGGATGTGATTCGGGGCTTTACGCTCCTCAGCATGGTGCTCTACCACGGAAGTTGGGACCTTGTCAGTCTGGCCGGGGTTGACTGGCCCTGGTATCATACGGCGGGAGCGCGTCTGTGGCAGCAGTCAATCTGCTGGACCTTCATCCTGCTGTCCGGTTATTGCATGACACTGTCTGTCCGCCGATGGAGGCACGGAATCACGGTATTTGCGGCAGGGCTTCTGGTCACGGGGGTCACCCTGACCTTCCTGCCGGCGCAGCGCGTGATCTTCGGCATATTGACCTTTCTCGGCAGTGCAATGCTGGTCACGACGCTTTTCCGGGGGCTTCTGGAAAGGATGCCTCCGATTCCCGGAATGGGCCTTGCAGCCTTCCTTTTTTACTCCGCACGATGGATCAGCAGGGGAATTCTGCAGGTGCCTTTGGGATACCGGGTGCAGCTTCCTGCCGGGTGGTACCGCGGAATGGCGACCGCCTTTCTGGGGTTCCCGCAGGAGGGATTCGCCTCTTCCGATTATTTCCCCTTCCTGCCGTGGATCTTCCTGTTCTGGGCGGGGTATTACGGCGGTCTGCTGATGCGGCGGGCGGGCAGAGGGAAAGAGAGAATCCTTTCCCTGGACGTGCCGCCGCTGTCCTTTCTGGGACGGCATTCGCTTCTTATTTATCTGCTGCACCAGCCGCTCCTCTATATGGCGGTGACGCTGTATACCGGACGATTCTCCGCGTGAGCCGGCTGCCTGCAGACGGATGCACGATTGAAATCGGCCGGCGGCCGATGCAAACATAGAGGTTTTCAGGATGGGCAAACCGAATTTGATGCAATCCATGTTATCCATCGCGGCGTGCAAATCGGCAAGAGCCGTGCTGCGGCTCACCGGAAGAGGCGGTACGGCACTGCCCGGGAAGGCAGCCCGCTTTTTCGCCGCCGACATCCTGGAGAGGGTGAGTGACGGGATGGAAATCATCGTGGTGACCGGCACCAACGGCAAAACAACCACCTCGCGCATGCTCGAGCACGCCTTTACGGCGAGCGGACATCCGTGTCTTGCCAACAAATCCGGTGCCAATCTTCTCTCCGGCGTGACGGCGGAGCTGACCTGCAATGCCGGATGGAACGGGACACCGAAGACGCATTATGCGGTCATCGAATGTGATGAGGGAGCGCTCAAGCAGGTGGTGCCGCTCATTCACCCGAGGGTGATCGTGGTGACCAACCTCTTCCGCGACCAGCTGGACCGGTACGGAGAGGTGATGCATACGGTGGAGCAGCTGCGCATGGGAATCGAAAAGGTCCCGGAGGCGCTTCTGTGCCTGAACGCAGACGATTCCCTGGTGACTTCCCTGGCAGAGGGGGTATCCAACAGGGTGGTGTGGTACGGCCTGGACCTTCCTGTGGGCGAGCAGAAGGATGCGGTGATTTCGGATGCCAAATACTGCCTTCATTGCGGCACGCCGTATCGATATCACTATCACACCTATGCGCATCTGGGCGGTTTCTACTGCCCGTCCTGCGGGTACAGGAGACCGGAGGCTTCCGTAGCCGTCACGGAAATTCAGGAAGCGGCAGCGGACGGGAGTACGGTCACCATGCGGCTGCCGGAGCGGAACGACGCAGCCGGGAACGGGAATGCGGCGGCCGCGCAGGAAAGGGTCCGCATCGGACTGCCGGCCGTCTACAACATCTACAATGCAGCGGCGGCGGTCTGTGCCTATACAGCGTTCGGACTCCCGAAGGAGGAGATCCTCTCGGCCCTGGCGGATGTGCATTCGAGCTTCGGCAGAATGGAGACCTTCGACCTGTCCGGGAACCGGGTGCAGATGATACTGGTCAAGAATCCGGCGGGCTGCAACCAGGCGCTGTCTTATGTGGGAGGCCTGGAGCAGGAATATACCCTGGTGCTGTGTCTCAACGACCGGACGGCGGACGGACATGACATTTCCTGGATCTGGGATGCGGATTATGAACAGCTGGCGGGCAATGCGCACATACGGCACATTTATGTGTCCGGCGACCGCGCAGAGGATATGCAGCTGCGGCTTAAGTATGCCGGATTCCCGGAAGAGAGCATCACGCTCTGCAGGGACAATGACAGACTCCTTGCGATGATGCGGGAAGGGGGACGGCCCTGCTTCATTCTTCCCAACTACACGTCGATGCTGGCGCTGCGGAAGGCACTTTCGGATGCCACGGGCGGTGCGGATTTCTGGAAAGGATAGGAAAGGGAATTATGGAATTGCGGATCTGTCATCTCTATCCGGAGGTCCTGAATCTCTACGGAGACCGAGGCAACATTCGCTGCCTGCAGCAAAGACTGGCCTTCCGCGGCATGGACTGCGTCGTGGAGGAGCTGGGCATCGGCGAGAACAGGCCGCTGGATGCCTACGATCTGTTCTTCATCGGCGGCGGACAGGATTTTGAACAGGAGGTGCTCCTGGGAGATCTGAAGGCCGGCAAGGGAGAAGAGCTGCGGGCGGCCGTGGAGGACGGCAAAACCTTTCTGTGCATCTGCGGCGGCTACCAGATGATGGGACACTACTATCAGACCTACGACGGGACCCGCTGTGAGTTCCTGGGAGCGGTCGATTTCTACACGGTGGGCTCCAGAGAGCGGATGATCGGCAACTATGCGTACCGTCTCGGGGAGGAATCCGGCGGCAGCACCGTTGTCGGCTTTGAAAATCACAGCGGCAAAACCTTCCTGGGGGAGGGGGTCTCTCCGCTTGGAAGGGTGCTGAAGGGATACGGCAACAACGGTGAGGATGGAAGCGAGGGAGTGCGTTACCGGAATGTTTTCGGTACGTATTCGCACGGCCCCGTGCTGCCCAAGAATCCGGAATTCGCGGATTTCCTGCTGCAGACCGCACTGGACCGCCGCTATGGAAAGGGCAGTGCAGAGCTCCCGCCTCTGGAGGATGGCTTTGAACGTCTGGCGCATGAGAGCGTGCTGGCCGGTGTCCTGGAGGGAAGGCAGGGGGCAAATGCATAGAGACTTACGCCGGAAGGCGGCCCCTGAGGGGACGGAGCGCGGGAGAGAGCGGAGAGCGGGGGCCGGGAATGCCGTCTGGAATGCCGTGGGCGGCATGCTCAATGCAGGGCAGTCCGTATTCCTGCTCATCGTCATCACAAGGGTCTGCGGACTGAACGCAGCGGGGATTTTCTCGATTGCCTTTGCAACGGGAAATCTCTTTTTGTATCTGGGCAATTACGGCGTCCGTAATTATCAGGTCTCCGATCTGTCGGAGCATTATTCGTTTGCGGATTATCTGCGGCACCGGATCCTGACCGTCGGCCTCATGCTGGCCGCCGCGGCCGTTTACGTGGCCTGGAGTGCATGGAGGGGAGAATATTCCGCTTATAAAACCGCCTGTGTCTGCGCCATGTGTCTGCTGAAGGCAGTGGACTGTCTGGAGGAAGTTTTCGAGGGACGATACCAGCAGAAGGGGCGGCTGGATCAGGCCGGCAAGCTGGTGGTGACAAGGCTTCTGGTCAGCATCGGCGGGATGATGGCGGTCCTCGTGTGGACAGGAGATCTGCTGCGCGCTTCTCTGGCGGCGGTGCTCCTGGCAGCCCTGGCCTCTGCGGCCATGATCCATCGCTTCCGGAGAACAGCGGCCTATGTCCGGACGCCGTTCTCCACGGCGGGCATTCTGGGATTGCTGAAGGAATGTCTGCCGGTCTGCGCCGTCAATTTTCTCTCCTTCTATCTCATCAACGAGCCGAAATACGCCATCGATGCCGCAATGAATGAAACCGCGCAGGCCTGCTACAACTTCATCGCGATGCCGGTGTTCGTGATCCAGCTGCTGAATATGTTCCTGTACCAGCCGATGCTGATCTCCATGACCAGGGACTGGAAGAACGGGAACCGGGAGGAATTCGGGAGGAGCCTTCGCCGCGTTGTGGGAGCGCTCCTTCTGACATCGGTGCCGATCTTTCTGGCGGCCGGCTTCTGGGGAATTCCTGTGCTGTCCTGGCTGTATCATACGGACCTTTCGGAGTACAGGACTGAGCTGCTGCTGGTCCTCACGGGCGGCGTCTTCCTGGCCTTCAACGGCTTCTGCGCGGCGGTGCTCACCATCATAAGAGCGCAGCGGCATCTGCCGCTCGCCTATCTGGCAGGAACGGTCCTGTCGGTTCTCCTGACGCCGCGTCTTGTCGCAGCGCACGGCATCCTGGGAGCGGTTGCGGCGTTTGTATGCGTGATGGCCGCCGTTTCGGCCGTTCTGGGAGGGCTGCTCGGAGGCAGGCTTCACGCATCGGGCAGGAACGGACGCTGACGGAAGCAGCGCCGGAGATTTCCCCGGTGCACCGGCCGGCAGAGCCGCGCTCCCGGTTCACTCGCCCGCCAGGACCCGTCACCGGCGGGCGTCTGTACAGTAACCCCAGAGATGTTTTCCGAAGCCTTGACACCCCGCCGCGTTGAGAAAACCTGCTGCGTAGGGTAGAATACAGCTGTATGCCCAAACGATTCGCGAACAGGGAGCACTTATGGTTTTTAGTTCAATGATTTTCCTCTGGGTTTTCTTCCCGGTTGTTTTTCTTCTGAGTCTGCTGATCCGGAAACCGCAGCATCAGAACATTCTGCTGCTGGTGACCAGCCTGCTGTTCTATGCCTGGGGAGAGCCGCGGAATGTGCTGCTCCTTCTGGCCTCCATTGTCCTGAACTGGGCCTTCGGACTGCTCATTGACAGCTTCCGCGGCAGAGGGAAGCTCTTTCTGACGATGGACATCATCGTAAACCTTGCACTTCTGGGATACTTTAAGTATACGGATTTCTTCCTGAACACCATCAATTTTCTGTTTCCGGGGGCCAATCTGCCGCTCGCGAACATTGCGCTGCCCATCGGCATCAGCTTTTTCACCTTTCAGGCCATGAGCTATGTCATCGATTTGTACCGCGGACAGATCAAGGTGCAGAGAAACCTGCTGTATCTGGCGCTGTATGTGTCCTTTTTCCCCCAGCTGATCGCAGGCCCGATTGTAAAGTACCGTGACATTGAGCGGCAGATCGAGGACCGGAGGGTGGATGCGGAGCGCATCGCTTCGGGTTTTCGCCGTTTTGTCTATGGTCTTGGCAAAAAGGTTCTGATCTCGAATCTGGTCGGTCAGGCCGCGGACAATCTGTATGCCCTGGACACGGCCTCCCTGACGGGAGGGATGGCGTGGCTGTGCGCACTGACCTATACGCTGCAGATCTACTATGATTTCTCCGGATATTCCGACATGGCCATCGGCCTCGGCAGGATGTTCGGCTTTGATTTCCTGGAGAACTTCCGCTATCCGTATCTGAGCACCTCTATCCGCGAGTTCTGGCGCAGATGGCACATTTCGCTGAGCACCTGGTTCCAGGAATATCTGTACATCCCGCTGGGAGGAAACCGCAGAGGAAAGGCCCGCACGTACTGGAATCTTCTGGTGGTCTTCTTCGCCACCGGCATGTGGCATGGTGCGAGCTGGAACTTCATCGCCTGGGGCCTGTACCATGGCTTCTTCAGCATACTGGAGCGGCTCGGTCTGGGAAGGCTCCTGAAGAGGGGGAGAATCCTGCCCCGGATTTATACCATGCTGGTCGTCATGATCGGCTGGGTGTTCTTCCGTGCAGATCAGTTCCGGCAGGGAGCCGGGATTGTGGTCCGCATGCTGATGCCGTGGCGGTATACCTCGACCGATGTGATTCTGGGAACGCTGGTGAGCAGCGAGGCTGTGCTGGCCGTTGTCTGCGGCATCCTGGGGTGCGGTGTGCTGCAGGCGGCCGCGGCAAAACAGAAGGCGGCGGGAATCGTGCAGAAATGGAAGGGGAGCTTTCCGGAGTTCCTGTTCTGCACGGCAGTGCTGCTCGGCTGTATTCTGAAGCTGGCAGGCAACACCTACAATCCGTTCATATATTTCAGGTTCTGACGAACGGAGGGAAAGGACAGAATGAAGGACGAGACGACACTTTCTGCAGAAAGGCTCCTTGGAAAGGGAATGCAGCGCCTGTATGTGCTGCTCCTGAGCGCAGTGCTCCTGCTCCCTGCGGCGGTTTTCCTCGTGATCCGGGGCTTTGTGGATACGACCAATTATGAACAGAGAACGCTGGCGGTGCTGCCGTGCAGCCGGGAGGCTGAGGAAGCCGGCATGGTGACGACGGCGGAGACCTTTCCGTCCCAGTTTGAGGACTGGTTCAACGACCACCTGCCCTTCCGGAACCAGCTGCTGACCCTGCAGGGACTGCTGGAATACAAGGTGCTGAAGACCTCTTCCTCCGACAGCGTCATTGTAGGAAAGGATGGCTGGCTCTTCTATAAGGGAGCACAGGTGGCGGACGAGGACCCCGTCGGGGATTATATGGGGACCAACCTGTTCACGGAGGAGGAGCTGCAGAGGATTGCCGGCAATTTCACGGCGGCAAGGAACGAGCTCGCCGACCGCGGATGTGATTTTGTGATCTATTTCGCCCCGAACAAGGAACGGGTCTACAGCGAATATATGCCGGACATGTACGGAAAGCCGGCAGAGAACTTCAAGCTGCGGCAGCTTCTGGAGTATCTTCAGACAGAAACGGATCTGAAGGTGGTGTGCGCACTGGATGATCTGACGGCGTATCGCGAGCAGAACCCGGATACGGAGATCTACTATAAATATGACACGCACTGGAACAATCTTGGGGCCTACATAGGCTCCGAGAAGCTGGTGCAGGCGCTGGGATATGATTTCGTTCCGCTGGAGGAGGTCACGGTGACGGATTACCACACCGGCAGCTATGATCTTGCGCGGCTGATCCATCTGGGCAATACCCTGAACGACTGCGCGGCCTACCAGCTGACGGGATACACCGGGCATCCGATGACGTCGGTACAGGAGGATGACGGGCATGTGTTCCGGTTCACGACGACGGACGGGGAGGCTCCCGGCGGGAAGCTCTTCGTGATCGGAGATTCCTTTTCCACGATGATGGCGCCGTACCTGGCGTGCCATTATGCACAGGCTTATACGACCTTTTATTACACCTACAGCCACGGACAGCTGCTGCGCGAGGATCCGGATGTGGTGGTGTATGAGGCAGTGGAACGATATGTGGGCAATATGCTGAACTTCACGCTGGCGGACGGCTACCAGGGCTCGAACACGGAATAGGTGCGCAGGCAGGAGACCCGTTCGGAGCAGCGCCTGAGCAGGAACCGGGAGCGGCGGCAGGCAAGAGGAAAAGAGAATGGACAGAATTGCGGTGTTGATTCCATGCTACAACGAAGAGAAAACCGTACAGAAGGTGGTGACGGATGCAAGAAGGGCACTGCCGGATGCTGTGATCTATGTCTATGACAACAATTCGACGGACCGCACGGCGGAGCTGGCAAGGGCAGCCGGTGCCGTGGTGCGCAGGGAATTTATGCAGGGGAAGGGAAATGTGATCCGCCGCATGTTCCGTGAGATTGATGCGGAATGCTATGTGATGACGGACGGGGACGACACCTATCCGATGGAGAGTGCGGCGGAAATGGTGCGGCTGGTGCTGGATCACAATGCCGACATGGTGGTGGGAGACCGGCTTTCTTCGACGTATTTCACCCAGAACAAGCGGCCGTTCCACAATTTCGGCAATTCTCTGGTCCGCGGCAGCATCAACCGTCTCTTTGACTGCGGCGTGAAGGATATCATGACAGGCTACCGGGCCTTCAGCTATGATTTTGTGAAGACCTTCCCGGTTCTTTCCAAGGGCTTTGAGATTGAGACGGAGATGACCATTCATGCCGTCTACAACAACATGCAGATCGAGAATGTGGTCGTGGATTACCGGGATCGGCCCGAGGGGAGCGTGTCGAAGCTGGACACCTTCGGCGACGGCTTCCGGGTGCTGCGGACCATTGTACGGCTCTACCGCAATTATAAGCCCCTCGGCTTTTTCGGATTGCTGGCGGCGCTGCTGGCCCTGGTGTCGGTTCTGTTCTTCATTCCGGTTCTGAGCGCTTACATGAATACCGGTCTGGTGGCGAAATTCCCGACTCTGATTGTGTGCGGCTTTGTCATGCTGGCGGCCATTCAATCGCTGTTCTCCGGCCTGATCCTGTCGAATCTGGAACGAAACAACCGGCGCAATTTCGAGATTGACCGCATCAATCTGCACGTCATGCGGAAGGATGTCTGATATGGCGCAGAGGCGGAAAGAGCGAACAGGCAGGAAGAGGCTCCCGGAGCTTTTCCGGGAGCATTGGGCAGCGGTCACCGCTGCTCTTTTTGTTGCGGCGGCAGGGCTGGTGTATCTGCTGGCGGGAGAGGGCGCGCAGATTGCCGTTGCGGACAATCTGGATCTGTTCCAGGCGCAATACCGGATGCTCAAGGAGACAGGGACCTTCTGGTCCTCCGAGGCGGCGGCGCCGTTCCTGCACGGAATCTCCAGAGACGTGCTGCCCAGTGAATGCTCTCTGGAGGCCATGCTGTATCTGCTGCCGCCGCTGGCTGCCTACGTGACGATGTACCTTGTAAAGGTTGTCCTTGGCACGGTGTCCTTTGCCCTTCTGGCCGGGGAACTGGAGCGGCGGGGACGGATCGCCCCTGGGCTGTCGGAATCCCGGTTCGGAAACCTGACGGTGCTGACCGGCCTTTGCTACGGCTGTCTGAATCTGTTCCCGTCCTTCGGCATTTCCTTTTCCTCCATACCGCTGGCTGTCTACTGCACCCTGCGGCTCCTGCGGGCGGAATCCCGAAGGGGCGTGTGCGTCTGGCTGCTGGCACTGTTCCTCTACCCGTGGCTTTCCTATTTCTCTTATTTCGGCATTTTCCTGCTGGGCTACCTTACACTGGCACTGGGAGCCGTGCTGCTGATCCGGGCAGCAGAACGGGTGCGGCGGGGCAGCTGCGGGAGAGAAAGGGCGCAGAGCCTGCGCCGGAAGAGAAGGGTGATCGTGCGCCTTCTCCTCGCAATGCTGCTCCTGTCGGCGGGATACGTGATATGGGAGCACCGCCTGTTCGCGAGCATGCTGCTCGGCGGGGAGCCTACCATTCGGGAGACCATGGTGCAGACCTCATTGACGCCGACCGAAATCCTGCAGTGGATGGGGAAACTCCTGCTGAACGGCGTAGATCTGCATTGTGAGAGTGCGCATCGGTTCGTGGTGCTGCCGGTGTGCTTTTTCTATCTGATCGTTCTGAACGCAGGATACCTGCGAAGAAGGGCATGGAGAGCTGCATCCCGTGATCTGTTCAATGTAGCTGCGGCGCTGCTGCTGTTCAACACCGCGGTGTACGGACTGTATTACTGCGGGAGCTTCCGCACCCTTGTTGAACATTGGCTCCCTCCTCTGCGCGGGTTTCAGTTCAGCCGGACCTCTTTTTTCAATCCGTTTCTGTGGTACGGTATGTTCTGCATTGCCCTCTGCCGTCTGACGGCCCGGGGGAGCCGGCTTCGGACGGGGCACAGAGGACAGGGACAGGGAAACCGGGCATCCGCCTGTGCTGTCTGTCTGGCACTGACGGCCTTTCTGGCCATTCAGCTCCGGGGGAACACCTACAACGATCTGCTGCATACCGCAAAGGCTCTTGTGAAGGAGCAGCTCGGAAGGGAGCCGGACAACACGCTGAGCTACGGAGAATTCTATTCGGAGGCACTGTTCCGGAAGACCTGTGAGGAGATCGGCTATGAAGGGGAGTGGTCGGCGGCCTACGGCTTTCATCCGGCAGTTCTGGAGTATAACGGCATCGCAACCATTGACGGATATCTGGGATTCTATCCGCAGTCCTATAAGGAGCGCTTCCGGCGCGTCATCGCGCCGGCTCTGGAGCATAATGAAAGCTCCCGACTCTATTATGATGAGTGGGGAGCCAGATGCTATCTGTATTCCGGCAGCAATGCCACCATTGTAGAGGCAGTGCGCAGCTATCCCCACGCAGAGGACACGCTGGAGGTGGACATATCTGCACTCAAGGAGCTGGACTGCCGTTACATCTTCTCAAGAATTGCGGTCACCAATTACGAGGAACTGTCTCTCGAGCTGCTGGGGCCCTTTACGGAGGAGAGCAGTCCCTACATTCTGTACGTGTACCGCGTCCGCTGATCCAAGAAGGCAGAGAACGAGACCTGCCGCAGCGGCGAGGGGACGAAAGCGGGTGTCATCGGGAGGCCTTGTCGTTCTTCTCCTCGCCGCCGGTGCGGTTGGCCCCCTCGACATCGCCGGCCAGAATCTTCTTGCTGATCTGATTCCGGAAGCCGGCATCAATGAAGTCGCAGGATTTGCAGAAGGGGTAGTGGTTCCGACCCATGGCAACGGCCCGCCGGACAGCGGTGATCTTCGGCCCGCTCCAGCACGCCTTCAGGGATTCGCTGTTCAGATTGCCCAGATTGGTGACCTCCAGATTGTCGCAGCAGCAGATGCCGACCTGCCCGTTCGGCGTGATCCAGAGATCGGTAAAGGGCAGAAGGCAGGACTGCGTGTACTCCTTCGGCGTGCTCTGCTTGTTGGGGGCAGAGCCGGCCCGGTTGGTCAGAACCTCCTGCAGATAGCGCATCTGGATGACAATCTCAATGTCGCGGAACTCCTCCTCGTGTGTCCGGATATAATCATAAATCTCCTGAATGTTGTCGTGGAGCCGGTACTCGTTGGCGTAGTTGTTGATGATGAGCTGGTCAATGTAGGGCTGCACCTCCCGGATCTTGTCCAGAGTCAGGATGAGCCCGTTTGTCGACATGAAGATAAAGCTGTTCGGGAGCTTCTCTCTGGCGTAGCGGTGGAGCTCCACGATGCGCGTATCCAGCAGCGGCTCATTGTTGCCGTACAGCGTAAGGTGTCCCTTGTAGTCCCAGTCCGCCAGCTGATCGATGATGGAGCGGTACAGCCCCTCATCGATCTTCATGAAGGGGCGCTTCTCCGCGTGTACATTGGCGGTGCAGAAGGCGCAGGTGGAGTTGCAGCGGTTGATGGTCTCAATGTTGACGACCTGCGGCTTCGGTGTTTCCTCCTGCTCCATAAACCATTTGATGTATTGATCCTGGACGGTTCCTCTGGTCATGAACTGGAGCTTCAGATAGGCGCTGCTGGCGAGATTGGGCGCAATGCGCCTCGCCTCGAAACCGAACCTTCCCAGAAAACTGCTGATACGAATGCTCATAGAATCCGATTACCTTCACTTTTGTCCGCGGGAGCACAGAGCAGATCCGCGTTCTCTTTGTCAAAGCCCCTGAAAGCGGGCCCTCTGCAGGCAACGCTTCAGTCCACCTCTACCGTGTTCTCTTCCGCCGCCTCGTGATACTCCTTCTCGGTGTTGACGCTCCACACGTTGGAGCGGTCGGTGCGGCCGCTTACGATGTCCTTTACGGCCTCAAAGCTGGTGCACATGGAGTGGTCGATGTTGTTGTAGCGGTGCTGGCCGTTCCGCCCCACACAGAAGAGGTTGGGGATGCTGTCCAGGTAGCTGCGCAGCGTATCCATCTCCTCATAGGTGTCAAAATAAGCCGGATATGCCTTCTTCACCCGCTCCACATGGGAATCGAGCACGGCACTCTCATCCCGGATCAGCCCGAGCTTTATCATCTCCCGGATGCCCAGCGCGGCAAAATCCTCGTCCTTCATGGTCCAGAGGGAGTCCCCCTCATTGCAGAAATACTCCAGGCCCAGCCATACGGTATGCTCGAGGTCCTTTACAAGATAGGGGGACCAGTTGTTGTAAATCTGGAACCGCCCCATGGTGACATTCCGGTCATGGACGTAGACCCAATTGTCGGGGACGATGTTGCCGATGGTCCGGGTCCTGGTCCGGTTCACGAGCTCGAGATGGTTCACCAGCACGCCGACGGTCATATAGTCACGATACGGAAGACCTGCGGCGATGCGGGCAGGATCCGCCGGGACATCGTTCATGCCGGCCACCAGATCCTTGATGGGCATCGAGGAGATGACATAATCCCCCTCGGCCGTGTGCTGCTGTCCGTCCTGCTCATAGACGACGCCGGTGAGCGTGTTCTGTGCATTCTTCAGAATCTTCACGACCTTGGCGCCGGTCAGAATGGTGCCGCCTCTCTTGCGGATCTCCTCGGCGGTGACGTCCCAGAGCTGTCCGGGACCGAGCTTCGGATAGCTGAATTCCTCAATGAGGGAGGTCTCTACCTTCCGGTTCTTTTTGTGGAACATTTTGCCGAGGGCATCCCCCAGCACGGCAGAGATGGAAACACCCTTCACCCGCTGCGCACCCCAGGAAGGATCGATCTGCGACGGATGCCGCCCCCAGAGATTCTCCGTGTAGTGCTCAAAGAACATGGAATAGAGCTTCCGGCCGAAGCGGTTGATGTAGAAATCCTCCAGAGACTTCTCCTCTCTGGGAAAGAGTCTCGCCTTAATGTAGGAGCAGCCGACCACAACGGTGGTGCCAAGACCCATATTGGCAAAGGTCTCCGGCTTGAGGGAAATCGGATAATCAAAGAATTTGCTGTTGAAGAAGATCCGGCTGACGCGGCTGCGGCGCAGCATGACGCGGTCCGTTGTCTGCGGATCCGGTCCGCCCTCCGCCAGGGAAACCGTCCGATGCAGCGCGGCATCGTCGCTGGCCGGTGCGCCCTGCCTCGGCAGGAGAGCATCCCACCATGCGTTGACCTCAGGAACCTTGGAGAAAAAGCGGTGGCCGCCCATGTCCATGCGGTTGCCCTTGTATTCTACCGTCCGGGAAATACCGCCGAAAGCAGAGGTCTCCTCGAACACAACGACCTCGTATCCACCGGCCTTCTGCAGCTCATAGGCGGCGGTCAGTCCGGCAGGACCGGCACCGATGATCAGTACCTTCTTCATGCATAAACTCCTTGTGACATCGTAATTGCGGTCTGTTCAGACACACTACTTAATACTAGCATACCGGGGCGGGGGGTGTACATCGACATTTTCCCGGCGGTGGGGTAAACTCTACGGATGAGAGTTGTTCGTACAGGCGCCGGCTGCGGGACGCAGAACCGGCTGCTGTACGGTTTCCACAGTAACAGACCAAACAAGACATTATGAGCGCGTTGATTAAATTTGCCATGTTCCTTGCTGCGGCAGTGGTTCTGCCGACCCTGACGGGGCTGCTGCCGGCAAGCCTTCTCCCCGCCGTCAAGCGGAAGCTCCCGCTGGTGGTGCTGTCCGGATATCTTGCAACCTTTGTGCTCTTCGAGGTGATCGGAATTCCCATTCTGATCTGGACGCCGATGGGGGATTTTGCCCTCCTTGTCCGGGTCTTCCTCGCCGTGGACGGGCTGTGGATTCTGGCCGGAATTCTGGCCGTCCGGCGCAGAGGCGGCGTACGTCTTCCCAAGGTCCGGGAATGGCGGAATGATCCGGATGCGGCCTTCTGGTGGCTGATTTTCCTGGTGCTGCTGGCGGTGCAGCTGTACTGGGCCTACACAAGAGCCTCTTACGACGGGGACGATGCCTATTATGTGGCGCAGTCGCTGCAGACCTGGCAGACGGGCACCATGTACTATTATGTGCCTTATACGGGCGTGACGACGTCGCTGGACGGACGCCATGCACTGGCGCTCATGCCGATGTGGATTGCCTTTGTGGCAAGGATGTGCGGGACCCATTCCACCATTGTGACGCACAGCATGCTGCCGCTGGTCCTGATCCCGCTGGTGGATCTGACCTATTATCAGCTGTTCCGCGAGCTTTCCAGAGGGAAAAAAAGAGTGCAGAGACGCCAGCTCCTGCCGGCGGCCATGACCTGCCTTGCCGTGCTGCAGATCTTCGGCAACACC
The DNA here is from genome assembly GCA_963657295.1 of Clostridium sp. CAG:302. Taxonomy (GTDB): domain Bacteria; phylum Bacillota; class Clostridia; order Lachnospirales; family Lachnospiraceae; genus CAG-791. Next base: position 14,279 of record CAVKMX010000003.1, on the reverse strand, counting down.
TCGATCTATACGGCAGAAACCTTTTTCCTGATGCGGACCTGGCAGGGCAAGGCCATGTTCGTGAACTTTATTCTGCCGATGCTGTTCGTTCTGCTGTTCCGGAAACTCCGCTTCGATGAGGACGAGAACCGGTGGTACTGGCTGATGCTGGTCATGCTCACGGGAGGAGCCGGCTTTTTCACCTCACTGGCGCCGATCATGGTATCAGGAGGCCTGCTGCTGGGGACCCTCCTGATCCGGATCTTCAAGAAGAGAAGAGGACTCCTCTGGAGGACCGTGCTGTGCTGCATTCCTGCAGCGGTATATCTGGTATTCCTGCTGCGGATGGCATATCCGTCGCTGGTACCGTTTCTGAAAGGAGGTCGCCTGCCGTGAGCGGAATCATGCAGACGGTCAACGAGTTCGAGGGAGGCAAGCTGCTCTTCCTCCTCTACCTGCTGTGTCTCGGATATCTGATGGCCAAAGAACGGGACAGGAACCGGCGGATTCTGCTGTGCTATCTGCCGCTGATCTGTCTGGTCCTCTTTTTCCTGCCGCCGGTGTATCGGCTGTACAGCAGAATCGACAGTGCCAGGACGTACTATCGCCTTCTGTGGCTGCTGCCGATGTCCGCGACGACGATCTATGCCGGACTCAAGGCAATGGCCGGCAACATTCAGCTGGGGATGGTGGTGATGTGCGGGCTGTTCGTCCTCAGCGGGAACTGCGTCTACGAGAACGAAAACATTCTGAAGGCCGAGAACCGGCTTCACATTCCGCAGATGATTCTGGATATCTCCGATTACCTCATGAACGAGACAGGGGGAGAGGAAACGATGGTGGCGATGCCGGAGAGCCTGGTGCAGTTCGTCCGGCAGTACAATACGAAGATTCTCATGCCCTACGGCAGAGACATGCAGATGGGATCCTACTATAATGAAGTGTTCGATGCCCTGGAGCAGTCGGATCCGGTGGATGCGGGAAAGCTCTGTTCGGCACTGGAAACCTATCATTGCGAGTATCTGGTGGTGGAGGAGGATAAGGTGATCTCCGGAAGCCTTGCGGGAAACGGGCTGGAGCTGCTGGAAACCGTGGACGGCTACCGCATCTGGCATTGCCCCTATGCGCAGGAATATCGGGATGAAATCGCCGTGTACAAGGCGGCCGGCTGAATGCCCGGACGGGCAGCTGCGGCGGGCCGTAAGGGGAACGGCCGTATCCGGGTCTGCCGGCTGCGGCAGAGAAGGTGCAGTTCATGGGATTTATCTGGGAGAAGAAAACCTATGCCGGAGAGGAAGGCATCGAGGTAACCGGCTATGAGGGAATCCTTCGGGATCTGACGGTGCCGGACCGGCTGGAGGGACTGCCGGTCCGCAGCATCGGCGCCCATGCCTTTTCCGGGAGAAAGGAGCTTCGCAGCGTACAGCTGGGGCAGAGCGTGAAGATTCTGCGTCCGTTTGCCTTCTACAACTGCACGGAGCTGCGGCACATGGAGCTCTGCAGCACGGCCGATGATTATTATGACGGCGTCATCCGGCAATGCCCGCTCCTTCACGAAATCACCGTGCACATGACGGAGAGGGACAACTACATCGTCATCCGCTCCATGCTGCAGGATGTGGACGGCATGCTGACCTTTCAGCTGGTCGGGGAAGGAAGCGGACAGGAACTCCGGCTGACCTTTCCGGAATACGTCAATGAGGCGAAGGAGGATACGATGGCAAGAGCCATCCATTTCTCCATTGAGGGTGCCGGGATGGCATATCGGGAATGCGTGGGCAAGCACCGGCTGGACCTTGCAGGCTACGACAGGCTGCTGGAGAAGCTGACGGCGTATGATGCGGCAGCGGCGGTGAGGATTGCCTTCGGACGGCTGATGTATCCGGAGGGCCTGAGCGCGGATGCGCAGAAAAGGTACGAGCGCTTCCTGCGGGAGAACGGCGGCAGAACGCTGGAGCTTCTGATCGAGGCCGATGCCGAGGAGAGCAGGGCCGCGCAGCTGCGCCTGCTGACGGAGCGCGGGCTGCTGGACGCAGGGGCCCTGGAGCAGGGTCTGATCCTGGCGGCGCAGAAGGGCCGAACCGAGCTGTGCGGGATCTTGATGGAATACCGGAGAACGAGAGAGACGGAGCCCTGCGGCGCGGCGGAGCTTCATCTGGAATGGTAAGGAGAAGATGAACGAGCATCGGGAAGAACTGGACCGGATTGGCAAAAGGATTCTGGAAGAGACCGGAACGGAGCTGTATCTGTCCATGCATTTTCTGGGACCGGCTCTGGGAAGCCTTCCGCCGGTGATGGATCTGTCCACGACCTCCGTGGGAACCGATGCATCCTTTCTGCGCTTTCATCCGAACTGTCTCATGCTGCATTACCTTGAGGATCCCTTCTGGCTGCGGCGTGTTTACCTGCATATGCTGCTGCATTGCATGTTCCGGCACATGTTCGCGGCAAGGCAGCATGCGGACGGCGAGCTGTGGAATCTGTGCTGCGACATTGCCGTGGAATCCGTGGTGGATTCCATGGAGAATCCGGCCGTAAGCCGTCCCATCCGGGAGAAGCGGAGTGCATACTATGAAGAGCTGCGAGGGATGGCGGGCGTGTTGAGCGCCCAGCGGCTGTACCATGCCTTCACCGCAGGGGAACGCAGCTACCGCAGGGAGGCAGCCATGGCAGAGGAGTTCGCCATGGACGATCACAGCTTCTGGGAGAGACTGGAGGACCCGCAGGAGAAGCCGCCGGAGCTGCCGCAGACACAGGCATCCCGGCTGCCCTTTGTCCCGACAAAGAGGCTTACCGAGGAGGAATGGCGGCAGCTGGCGAATAAGGTCCGGCTGGAGATCACCTTCGGGAGGGAGGCTGCGGCCGGAACCGGGGAGTTCGTGCGCCGCCTGTCCTGGGACGGAAGCGGCCGGACAGATTACCGTGCGTTTCTCAAGCGCTTTATGATCACCCGGGAGGAGTCCGGCATAGATCTTGATTCCTTTGACTACGGCTTTTATCATCTTGGCATGGAGATGTACGGGAACATGCCGCTGATCGAGGAAAATGAATACCGGGAGGCGGAAAAGGTACAGCAGCTCATCATCGTGCTGGACACGTCGGCCTCCTGCCAGGAGACGCTGGTGCAGAAATTCCTGAACGAAACGGCAGCCATGCTGCTGGGCAGCGGATCGTTCTTTTCCCGCACGGACATTCATATTCTGGAGTGCGATGACAGGGTGCAGAACGACATTGCAGTCAGATCGCTCTCGCAGATGCGGGAGTATGCCGGGAATTTCTGTCTGAAGGGAGGATTCGGGACGGATTTTCGCCCTGCCTTTGCCTATGTGGAGGAGCTGCGCAGGAAGAAGATCATCGGGAAGCCGAAGGGCCTTCTGTATTTTACGGACGGAAAGGGAAGGTATCCAACCAGGCCGACAGATTATGACACCGCATTTGTTTTCATTGCGGAAGAGGATCCGGACACCTCTGGGGTGCCGGGGTGGGCGATGAAGCTCTTTGTCTGAGGGCCGGCATTTCCCGGCCGGGAAGAATTCGGAAACGTCAAACGAAAAGGCAGATGCTATGACCAGAAAGAAGAACAGCAGGAAACAGCAGAAAAAAAGACGCAGGGCAGAGGAGGCGCGGCGTGCGCGTCTGCAGGAGGAGCGGCGTTCTGCCGGGGTGAAGAGCCCGGAGCCGCAGGTACCGGCAGAGAGCTCTGAGGAGGCGCGGCCGTGCCGGCCGGCGAAGGAAGAGCCGGCGGAACAGCTTCCGGAAGAGGTGTGCCGGGAAGGCGCGGAGAAGAGCTGTTCAAGGGAGCTGCCGGAAGAGATTCCTGCGGCGGAGCTCTGCCCGGCGGAGCTTTGTCCCGGTGAGGAAGAATCGCAGGAGGAGCCTTGTCCGGGGAAACCGGACGCGAAGGACGCTTCTGCGGAGGAAGCCGTCGGGCAGAGTGATTTCAGCGAGGAGGAGCTGGCAGAAGAGGAAATCGAGGAGCGGCACGCGGCGGGAGAGTCCGGGATGGCAGCGAAAGAGCAGACGGAGAACCCGGCAGGTGCGGACGCGGCACAGAGCGATCAGGGCGGAAGCGAGAACGAGAACGGAGAAGAGCAGGGGGAAGGGCCCTTGCCGGAGACAGCGGTCCGCGGAGCGGCGGCACTCCGGAAAAAGCTCTGCGGATGGAAGCCCTGCAAATGGAAGCTCTGGACCAGGATCCTTGCGGCCGTGCTCGCGGTGGTGCTCGTTCTGGGACTGGCGGGATACGGCTATTTCCACAGCAAATACAGCAGGCTGAACATCAGCGACGGCAAATTCTCCAGCTCGGAAATTTCCATGGAAAACGATGAGGAGGATCAGCTGGAAAATGAGGAGCTGCAGTCCAGGCAGGATGCCGGACAGCTGGAGGAGCAGGAGGCGGTGGAGGCCACCGGTGAGATCTGGTCAGACAGCAATGTGTTCAACATCCTTCTCATCGGGACCGATGATCGGACGAAGGAATTCAGCGACAATGCCAGGGGCGATACCTGCATGCTCCTCTCCCTCAACCGGGAGACGAACCAGCTGCACCTGGTCAGCTTTGAGCGCGCCATCGGCGTGAAAATTCCGAGCGGCGATTACGAGGGCCAGTGGGACTGGCTCACGCACATGTTCTGGTACGGCGGTCCCTATATGATGACGCAGGTGATCCGCGAGAATTTCAAGGTGGATGTGACCAAGTACATCCGCGTCAACATCCGGACCTTCATGCAGCTGGTGGACTCCGTGGGCGGCGTGGACATCGATATGACCGAGGCGGAATGCAACAACATCAATCACCCGGAGGGCACCTATACGGCGGGACACATCAAGGGGCTGCACGTAGAGGACACGGTGCAGCAGGATCTGGTGCCGGGCGTCAACCATCTGAACGGTGCGACGGCGATGTGCTATGCAAGGCTTCGCGCCATCGACGATGACTGGCACCGCGTGGAACGGCAGCGGAAGGTGATTCTGGCCGCGATGCAGAATCTCAAGAAGCTCAGCCTCACAGATCTGGACGCATTGCTGAACGAGGTGCTCCCGCTGGTGCAGACGAACCTTACGCAGCTGGACATTGCCAGTCTGATTCCGGAGGCGGAGACCTTCCTGAACATGGACTGTGATACCATCACCTTCCCGCTCAAGAACACCTACGGGCTCATGGACGGAATGTGCAGCAGACGCGTGCTGGCACTGGATTTTGAAACCAACGCGCAGGAGCTGCAGCGCTTCCTCAACGGCGAGACCACGGCAGAGGAGCTCGAGAATAAATATGAGAAGTCCAATCTGGGGGATTATTCCTACCGGAATTCCGACTCCTACCAGAAGAATTATCAGGATGCGGAGGCAGTGGTCGGAAGGAGCACGTATACCCAGGTGACGGGCAAGTCCAAGCCGTCGCTGGTGGGAACGGGAACCGCGTCGGAGGCGGGGAGCAGCGCTGCGGGCACCGCAGGCAGCACAGGAAGCGCATCCGCCGGGGAGACGACAGCAGAATCCGCGGACGGAGGGTCGGCTGCGGAGGAAGCCGCGGCAGCGCTCGGAGAGGTGGAGTCGACCTCAACAGATCCGACGACCGGCGTCGTGACCATCATTTACTACAATTCCTCCACCGGTGTGCGGACTGCCGTGGCGGCCAATACGGCAAACGGAGCGACGACGGTGACCACCAATGATACGAACAGCGGCGCAACGTCGACGACCTATGCGGAGGGAACTGCGGCAGGAACATCGGATGCTGCGGGTGTGGCGGCAGGAACGTCGGATGCGGCGGCAGGGACAGAGGATACAGCTGCTGCGGCCGGTGCGGCGCCGGAGGCAGTGCAAACAGAGGGGAATCCGTAAATACAGACACTGTAATGTAAGGAGATGCATTCCGGGGAGCACAGAGGACGGGAAACCGCAGGCCTCTGTGCTCCCCTTTACGTTCCGGCGTGCCAAACCGATATCTTTATTTAATTTTTACTTGAATCTTCTCCGGGAAATGCTATCCTATAACACGTTATGACCAAAAGTCATTTTTACAGCACCGGGATGCAGCCGTCAGAAGAGGCGGCATCATGACGCAGGCAGCACCGCAGCAGCCGATGCATGCGCAGAAGGTTCGGAAGGACGAGAGGCAATGGAAGAAACGAAGAGCACAGGCAATTCTGCAATGATACGAATCGCATCCTTTATTGTGGACAAAAGGATGCTGTTCTTCCTGATCTACATCATCATGATGATCTTCTCGGTATTCTCCTCCAACTGGGTAAAGGTCAACAACGATCTGGCGGATTACCTTCCCTCCACCACGGAGACCAAGCAGGGCCTGGAGATCATGGACCGGGAATTCACTACCTTTGGCTCGGCGAAGATCATGGTGGCGAACATTTCCTTTCAGGATGCATTGAAGCTGCAGGAGAAGATCGAGGACATGGACGGCGTGTCCACTGTCACCTTCACGACAGAGGATGCCGATCAGGAGGATTTCGTCCAGCACTACAACGACGGCTCCGCGCTGTACAACGTCACCTTCTCCTATTCGGAGAACGACGACAGGGCCCTGGAGGCACTGGAGGGTGTGAAGGAGAACCTGTCGTCCTACGACATTTATGTAGAGACCTCCCTCGGCAACCAGCAGGCGGAAACCATCCAGGAGGAGATCAATAAGATCATGGTGCTGGTGGCCGTCGTGGTGGTGTCGGTGCTCCTGCTCTCCTGCGAATCCTACGGCGAGATCCCGGTGCTGCTCCTGACCTTCGTGGCGTCCATGATCATGAACGCCGGCACCAACTTCCTCATGGGCACCATCTCCTTCGTCTCCAATTCGGTTTCATCCATTCTGCAGCTGGCGCTGTCCGTGGACTATGCCATTATTTTCTGCAACCGGTATAAGGAGGAGCTGAGGGACTACGATGTGCACGACGCGGTCGTGGTCGCACTTTCCAAATCCATTCCGGAGATCATGTCGAGCTCTCTCACCACGATTTCCGGCCTGATGGCCATGATCTTCATGCAGTACCGAATCGGCGCGGACATGGGCATTGTGCTGATCAAGGCCATTCTCCTAAGCCTTCTGTCGGTATTCACGCTGATGCCGGGTCTGCTGGTCATCTTCTCCGGCCTCATGGCCCGGACCAAGCACAGGAGCTTCATTCCGAAGATCAGTGCGGTCGGGCATTTTGCCTACAGATCCCGGTTCGTTCTCCCGGCGATTTTCGCCGTGGTCTTCGTTGTTTTCTGCGTGCTCTCCCAGAAGACGCCCTATGTTTACGGCTATTCTACGCTGGACACGCCCATCCGGAATGACCAGCAGAAGGCCGAGGAGCTGATGGATGACACCTTCGGCTCCCAGAACTACTGCGCCATTGTGGTGCCTTCCGGCAATTACCGGAAGGAGGCCAAGCTCATCAAGGATCTGGAGACCTACAGCGAGGTGGACTACTGCCAGGGACTGGCCAACACCGAAGCGATGGACGGCTATATGCTGACGGATGAGCTCTCCCCCCGGGAGTTCTCGGAGCTCCTGGATCTGGATTATGAGGTGGCAGAGCTGCTGTATACGACCTATGCCGCGGATCAGGAGGAGTACGGCCGAATCGTCGGAGGAATTTCTTCCTATAAGGTTCCGCTCATGGACATGCTGATGTTCGTCTATGAGAAGAGCGAGGAAGGTTACATTACACTGGACGATGACCTGAGCAGCACGCTGTCCGACGCCTACCGGCAGATCAGCGACGGGCGCAAGCAGCTGGAGGGTGACGATTATGACCGTATTCTGGTCTACCTGACCATTCCGCTGCCGGAGCAGGACGATGCAGGGTTTGACTTTGTCGACACCATGCACAATCTGGCGCAGTCCTATTATGAAGGGGATTCCGTCTACGTCGTCGGAGATGCGACCTCTCAGAGAGATCTGAGGAATTCCTTCTCGCGGGACAACATTGTGGTCAGCGTGGTGTCCATCCTGTTCGTGCTGGTGATCCTGCTGTTCACCTTTAAGTCGGCCGGACTGCCGGTGCTGCTGGTGGCCGTCATCGAGGGTGCGATTTTCATCAATTTCGGCATTCCGACCATCACGCAGACCAAGCTGTTCTTCATGGGATACTTGATCGTCAGCTCCATCCAGATGGGCGCCAACATTGACTATGCCATCGTGATCTCCAGCCGGTACATTGAGTGCAGGAAGAGCATGGACCGGAGGAGCGCGGTGATCGAAGCCTTGAACTTCGGCTTCCCCACGATCATCACCTCCGGCTCCATGATGATTCTGGCCGGCGTCTTCATCGGACAGATGACCTCCGATGCCTGCATCGCCGGCATCGGACAGTGCCTTGGACGAGGAACGACCATCTCCGTCATTCTGGTCATGTTCGTCCTGCCGCAGATCCTGATCATCGGAGACGGGCTGATTGCCAAGACAACCTTTGAACTGGAGCATCCGGTGAAGACCAAGGAGGAATCCGGAACGGTGGTGATCAACGGCGCCATCCGCGGCACCATCAACGGCACCGTGGTGGGCACGATGAATGCTGTGGTCCGGGGTGATGTGCGGGCTATGGTGGTCTCCGGCAAGATCAACAAGGTGGATGACCCGAAGGCAGGAACTGAGGAGCAGGAGAAAATAACCGGGCCGGTGGCCGAGACGGAAACAGAAACCGAAACCGAGACAGAGACTGAGACAGAGACCGAGGCAAGAACAGAGACAGAGCTGTGATGCGGCAGGCACACAGGAGCTGGCTGGATTTCTGACAGCAGCAGATACGGCAGAGCAAGGAGCAGAAAGGATCGCATGAACCGCATGAATCGAAGAAGAAGGAACCAATCCGCACGCGCGGCAGCAGCCATTCTTGCGGCGCAGACCGCAGTTGCTGCCGCGTATCTCCCCGTACAGGCGGCCTCCGTGACGGATCTCCAGCAGCAGGCGGAGGATTTGGTGAACCAGAATGTCATCAGCTCCGGCACGGCGGCCACCGAGGAGGGCGATGCCGATTCCGAGGACGGAACGCAGGAAGCCGAGGCGGGCGTCAATACGGCGGACATTTCGGCTACGGCGGCGGATACCTACGAAACCATTACCATCCGTACGACGGAGGAATTCCGCGAGCTGGCAGAGAATTGCCGCTATGATACCTGGTCCAGAGACAAGCAGATCCTTCTGGAGGCGGATCTGGATTTCTCCAGGGAGGAATTCACCCCCATTGAATCCTTCGGCGGTGTGTTTGACGGACAGGGACACACCATCTCCGGAATTTCCATCTCCGGGAGCGTGTCGGAAACCGGTGTGTTCGGGACCGTTCAGAATACGGGCACGGTGTCGAATCTGAAGGCGGAGGGCATCATCGCACCGAGCGGCTCGCAGAGCAAGCTGGGCGGCATCGCCGGCATCAATTACGGGCAGATCTCCAACTGCAGCTTTGACGGGCGGCTGGAGGGCAACAGCGAGCTGGGCGGCATCGTCGGGCGAAACGGCAGGATGGGCACGATCTCTTCCTGCACGAGCGGCGGCGCCATTGTCGGCACGACCTCCTGCGGCGGGATTGCGGGCTACAACGAGGGAACCATCCTGAATTGTGTTAATGAAGCCAATGTCAACACAACCTACCAGGATTCCAACCGGACCGTGGACCAGCTCTCGAGCACCATTGAGAACATTCTGACCTCCGGTGATCTTACCAGCTTCGAAAATCTGGAAATCAATGCCGATACCGGCGGCATCGCCGGCTTCTCCTCCGGCGTCATTGCCTCCTGCACCAACGAGGCCCAGATCGGGTATGCACACGTGGGCTACAACGTGGGCGGCATTGCCGGGCGCAGCTCCGGCTTTATGCAGAGCAACACCAACAACGGAACGGTTTACGGGCGCAAGGATGTGGGCGGCATTGCCGGGCAGATGCAGCCGTATCTGTCGGTGGAATTCACAGAGGACGCTCTGGACAGCCTGGAGTCTGAGCTGGATCAGCTGGATTCTCTGGTGAACACCGGACTGAACAACGCAGGCAGCTACAGCACCAGCACGCTCAATCATCTGACGAACATCACCGGCCTGACGAAGACGGCACAGGATTCGGCCAAGGGTCTTGCAGAGGAGGGAGCGGACCAGTATGACCAGACCGTGAGCAAGCTGAATACGGCGACCTCCACGCTCCAGAGCGCTCTTTCCACGATCTCCGGCGTCTCAGGGAAGCTGGGGAATTATCTGAATAAGGCAGAGAGTGCGATCTCCTCCCTCAGCAGCACCACCGGCTCCTATCTGCAGGGAATCAGCCTGAGCCAGGAGGATCGAACCGCTGTCACGAACTACATCAGACAGTTCCGGGAGGGGGCAGAGAAGGTCCGGACCGGCGTGCAGCAGCTCACCGACCTTAACCTGGACGGGCCGTCCGTGGAGGATGCCGACAGCCAGACCCAGGAGGAGCTCCGCCAGCAGGTCTCCGAGGCCCTGACCACCATTCGCGAGGGGTATGAAGAGATGGACGGCGCCGTGGACGGCATGGCGGAGATCCTGTCCAAGGAGGAGTATCAGGAGAGCGAAGAGGCCAAGGAGGCACTTTCAAGCATCCGGGAGGTCCAGGGTTCTCTGGACGCCTTGTATGAGGAGATTGGAAACGCCGAGAGCCGGCTGAATGTCCTGGATTCCCAGGACAGCCAGGATGCCTTCACGAACGGAGATTTCTCCGTGAGTGATCTGAACGGTCTGGCAAAGGATCTGACGCAGCAGCAGGCAGAGCTCCTGAAGGATTATCCGGAGATCGTGAATCCGGAGCTGGATCCGGATACGCATTCGGATGAGGAGCTCACGGCATGGTTCCGGGACAGCTACGGACTCAGTGAGGAGGATGCGGCCGAATATACCAGTCAGTACAAGACCTGTCGGGAGCAATACCGAAGTGTGACGGAGAGCATCGCAGAGCTGCTGGAAAGTGCGGGGGATCTTGGAACCGACCCGGAGGCTGTTTCCAACTGGATCAGGGAGAGTGCGGAGGACATCCGGAAAACCCTGGAGCAGATTCAATCAGGAATTTCCGATCAGAAGACATCGATCAGCGGCCTTCTGAAGATCGCGGAGAAATACGGCGCCAATGCCCTGAATACCTCAGATCTTGCGTCCGCCCTCAAGAATGCGGGCAGCGCGCTGCAGAATGCGCCGGACATCACCTCCGATCTTTCCGGTGCCCTGAATTCGCTGGCCTCGCTGGATCTGAAATTCAACGGCGTAAGCGATGCAATGCGCAGCAGCAGCACCAACCTATACGACGCGATGAGCCAGCTCAATTCCGAGATCCAGTCTCTCAATGATGCCTTGAGCACGGAGTCCGGGGAAGGACTGGACAATCTGCGGGCCATCACCTCACAGTTCAACACCGTCATGGACACGCTGCGGGAGGCGGCAGAGGATGTCAAGGATGTGGCGGACAATTCCATTGAGGATGTATCCGACGAGGACGTCGCCGGCACTTATCAGGGACGCGTCACTTCATGCACCAACTACGGCGCCGTGAACGGAGATACCAATGCCGGCGGCATCACCGGCATGGTCGGGGTCGAGTATGATCTGGATCCGGAGACGGACATTCAGAGCAGCGGCACCTCGTCGCTGGATTATATCTTCCGCGCCAAGTGCATTGCGGATCATTGCACCAACCGCGGAAAGGTGACCGCCCGCAGCAATTACTGCGGCGGCATTGCGGGCCATATGGAAATGGGCCTTGCCGCAGACAATGCCAATTACGAAACGGTAAAGGGAAACAATTATGTGGGCGGCATCACAGGATATTCCGTCGGTGCGGTCCGTGACAATACGGCCAGATGCGAGGTGTCGGGAGCCAAATACGTGGGCGGCATCGCGGGCTACGGTGTGACGCTCCGGAACAATCTGGCCATGGTGAATGCAGCAGAGAGCACACAGTATGTCGGTGCCATCGCCGGACGGGTGAAGAACATCGATGCGCAGGAGGTGTCCGGCAACTATTATTATTCCTCCAACATGTACGGCATCGACGGCGTCAGCTACGAGGGCATTGCCGAGGGCAAGGCCTATGACCAGCTCACGGAGATGGAAGGAATTCCGGATTCCTTCCACCAGCTGGTGCTCACCTTCCGCGCGGAGGATGCGCTGGTGAAAACCATTGCGTGCACCTACGGCACGTCCATTCCGGACGACCAGATCCCGGAAGTTCCGCAGAAGGAGGGCTTCCACAGTCAGTGGAGCCGGACGGACTTCAGTGAGATCACAGCGGATGAAGTAATCGAGGCAGAATATTCCAGGATCAACACACTGCTGGTGTCCGGAGAGAAGCGATCGATCGGACAGCCCACCATCGAGGTGGCGGGGAGCTTCCGGCAGGAGGACAGCCTGGTTGTCACGATGATGCGGGCGGAAGGGAAGGAAGAGGAACGGTGGATGGTCTCCATTCCGGACGACGGGGAGACGGTGCATCAGATCCGGTACCTTGCATCCGATAGCAATCCGGATCCGGTGATCTGTGTCATTCAGAACGGACAGAAGACGAGAGTACAGACCGGAACGCTCGGCCGGTACGTTACCTTTGATGCGGAGGGAACCTCCGTCACCTTTGCCGTGGAGAGGGGAAGCTTTCTGGATTCCCTGCCGGTTCTGGGAGGAACGATTGCAGCGGCTGTCGGCGCGGCGGCGGTGATCCTCCATGGCATTCTGAAGAGAAAGCGCCGGGAAAGAGAGAACCATCTGCGCAGCGGGTCAAGGCGACGCGGCGGTCACCGGACGGGAAAGGGTCCGAAGGGCTCACGTCCTGCCGGAAGGCGCTTCGATGAGTCGGAGTGGCTGGACGACGAGGTCTGAGTCTGCAGGCTTCGTGCCTGTGCAGTCCGGGATATGCAGCCGAAATACAAAAGGAGGATTCCTGTTGAAGGAATCCTCCTTTTGCCGTTTGCAGGGGAGAAGCTGCGTATGCAGGTGCAGGAAAATCCTGCGGCAGGGGCCCGTCTGCAGAACAGGAGCTGTACGCGGGATCAGTGGGTAAGGGAGTCGATCCGGCCGGGATCAAACTTGGAATCCAGAATGTGCTGGGCAGAATACAGTCCGTAATTCCCCGAGAACAGATACGTGATGGCGATGGCCAGCAGGTAGAGCGTAGAGCCCTCGAAGCCGAACATCTCGCAGCTGATCAGAAGAGAGGCAATGGGACAGTTGGTGACGCCGCAGAACACGCAGGCCATGCCGATGGCGGAATAAAGCGAGAGATTGCCGCCGGTGAGCAGGGCAAAGGTGTGTCCGAAGGTGGCGCCGATGAAAAGAGACGGCACGATTTCTCCTCCCTGCAGGCCGCACCCGAGGGTGATGGCAGTGAACAGCATTTTCAGCAGAAATGCATAGGATGCGATCGTAAACGAAGGATCTCTGATGCAGGAGGCGATGATGTCCGCACCGGTTCCGTTGTAGGTCTGGTCGCCGGCAAGGAGGGTGAGGAGAATGACGGCGGCACTGCCAGCAGTGACGCGCAGATAGGGGTTCGGCAGCCATTTGGTCATGAGGTGTTTGGTTTTGTGCATGACCGTGCAGAAAAGAGAGCTCACCGGGGCACAGAGGGCGGCGAACACCAGGATGACCGCGGCCGTTTGAAGGTCCGTGGTGACTGCGGCAGAGCGCAGTGTGAGAATCGTTTCACTCACGCCCATAACGCCTGCGATGTAATGCGCTGTCAGGGCCGAAACCATGCAGGGCACCAGGGCGGCATAGTACATGATGCCGACGGTGCTGATCTCCATGGACAGAATGGCGGCGGCAAGTGGCGTGCCGAAGAGTGCCGAAAAGGCGGCGCTCATGCCGCACATGATGACCCGGCGCCGCTCCAGCGTGTGGAAGCGGAACAGACGGCCGATGTAATCGGCGATGGAGCCGCCGACCTGAAGAGCCGCACCCTCGCGCCCGGCGGAGCCGCCGAAGAGATGCGTCAGAACGGTCGATACAATGATGAGAGGAGCCATGCTGGTCGGAATATGCTGCCTTTCCCGGATGGCCGTAATGACGCGGTTGGTGTCCCGCGGGCGGTCGGATGCGGTGGTCTCATACAGAAAGACGATGAAAAGTCCTGCTGCGGGCAGCAGGAAAATGATCCACCCGTGAGCCAGCCGATAGTTTGTTGCCTCGACGATGGCCATGGCAAAAAGCGAGGCGACGACGCCGACGATCACCCCAACCAGACCGCCGAAGAGAATCCACTTGATCCCGACAAGGAATGCGTGGACAAGATGATGCAGGTATTCTTTGTTCATAAATGCTCCAATCTCCCCCTGTCGCCCTGCAATCAACGCTGCAGAGCCTCAACCGGGATATTATA
>CAVKMX010000002.1:40214-56505 GCA_963657295.1 Clostridium sp. CAG:302 | reverse complement strand
CCAGGATGGACAGCTCCGCCAGGACCCGTCACCGGCGGGCGTCTGTACAGTAACCGGCAGAGAACATCCGTTTCGACACGAATCCGACACGGATTTGACATAAATGAAATAATTTTGTAATATCTCTCCTCGAACAGTACATGCTGGAGAAAGGAGTGGCTGTTTGAGATTACATGAGAGATCATTACAGCTTCATCGTGCGGCGATCTGTACCGCGGTGCTGGGCGCCCTGATCCTTGGCCCGGTGCAGGCCTGTCCGGGCATGGCCCTGCAGGTGCTGGCCGCAGAGACGGGCACGGGTTCAGCGGATGCACAACAGACCGCGTCCGGTGCGCTGACGCTGCAGACGGCTGCCGCAGGTACGTCAGCGGATGCAGCCGTGCAGATGGCAGAGACGCAGGCGGCGGCCGGGGCGGCGCAGATGGGTTCGGTGCAGACAACAGCCGGTGCCGCACAGACCGGCACGGCCTCAGCAGCTGCGGCAGGAACGGAAGGGACACAGACTGCGACGGATGCGTCCGGTGCGCTGACGCTGCAGACGGCTGCCGCAGGTACGTCAGCGGATGCAGCCGTGCAGACGGCAGAGGGGCAGGCGGCGGATGCCGTGGACATGCAGGTGATCCTGAACGACCCGGAGCTGTTCGAGCAGTATGTGGCACAGCTCACGCTCCAGGTGGAGGAGCTGCAGCGCCAGCAGGAGGAGGAAGCCAGCCAGAAGAAGGCAGCCCGGGAGGAGCTCTCGAATCAGACAAGGAGCAAGACCTGGAAGGGCGCCGTCCTCAACCGGAAGAAGGGAACCGTCAAGGGACCGAACGGCAGGGAGACCTATTACAATCTCAACATGAGCAAGATCGTCGCGGTTCTGCACAAGGCCGGCTATGAGGGCGATTACTGGGTGCGCAAGGACGGCGTGAAGATGTTCGGGGACTACATCATGGTCGCAGCCAATTATTCCAGATTCCGCTACGGTACGATTGTGGAGACGAGTCTGGGCACCGGAATTGTGTGCGATACGGGAGATTTCGCCAAATCCTCCAGAGTGGTGCTGGACATCGCAGCGGCCTGGTAAGAAAGCGCCAAATCTTGCACTTCATATGTCAAAACAGAGAAAAAAGAGCTTTTCCGATGGAGGAAGCTCTTTTTTTTTGTTTTCGGCGGTGGTAAAGTACAGAAGGTTCAAAACATTGTGAATATCTTAACAATACAGACGGCGCGGAACAGATGCTTTGACGCATACGAAAGAGAGGGGATGAGATCGTGGAAGAAATGGCTGCAGAGCTGAACGAAAGGCTGAACGTTGACACGGCTTTTACGATTCCGATTCTGGGCGGACTGCCGGTCAAGGAATCCGTGGTAGTCAGCTGGGTGGTAATGGCAATTCTGGTTGCACTGGCGATTTTCCTTACCAGGGGAATGAAGGTGCGCAATCCCGGCAAGCGGCAGCTTCTGGCGGAGTTCCTGGTGAACTGGCTGGATCATTTCACGCTGGACATGCTCGGGGAGGGCGCACGCGAGTACGGTGAGTACATTGCGACGGTGCTGGTTTTCATCGGTCTTTCCAATATCATGGGGCTGTTCGGAATGAAACCTCCGACCAAGGACATCAACGTCACGGCGGCGCTGGCCCTGATGAGCATCGTGCTCATTGAGGCGGCCGGCATCCGCAGCAAGGGCGCCAAGGGGTGGATCAAGAGCTTCACGGAGCCCATCGCCATCATAACGCCCATCAATATTCTGGAAATCTTCATCCGGCCGCTTTCCCTGTGCATGCGTCTGTTCGGAAACGTGCTGGGAGCGTTCGTCATCATGGAGATCATCGAATATCTGATCCCAGTGGGAGTTCCGCTGGTGTTCAGCATGTATTTTGACATATTCGACGGCTTTATCCAGGCATACGTTTTCGTTTTCCTGACGTCTCTTTTCATCGCGGAGGCAGCGGAGCCCCTTCCGCCGGCCGAGCCGAAGGTGAAGAAGGCACGGAAGGTGAAAAAACTGAAGGAACAGAGCATTTAACCGGCAGACAGTACATCTAGCACACAAAGGAGGAACAACATGAAAGCACTTGGAGCGGGAATTGCAGCATTGGCCTGCATCGGAGCAGGTATCGGTATCGGTATCGCAACGGCACACGCCGTAGATGCCATCGCACGGCAGCCGGAGGCGGATTCGAAGATCATGAAGAACCTGCTGCTGGGTTCTGCACTGGCAGAGGCTACCGCAATTTACGGATTCGTATTGGGAATCCTGGTTCTTTTCATGTCCTAAGCCAGGTATTGCAAGGAATGGTTTTGACGCAAAGGGGTAGCTAAATGTTACGATTTGACATCAATATTCTCTGGACCATCATCGATCTTCTGATCCTGTATGTGCTCCTGCGCAAGTTCCTGTTCGCACCGGTGCACGGGATTCTGGATAAGAGAAAGGCCGAGGTGGATGCCCAGCTGCAGGAGGCTGCAGATACGAAGGCGGAGGCGGAGTCCATCAAGAGCGACTACGAGGCGAGTCTCCGGCAGGTTGCCGAGGAGAATGCGAAGAGCATTGCGGAGGCAAAGGCCAAGGCAACCGTGGAGTATGACCGCATTGTAGAGGAAGCGGACCGGAAGGCAGAGGGAATCGTGACGGCAGCCAGAGAGAAGGCGAGGCTTGCGGCGCTGGAGGAGAAGGAGCGGGCAGAGAACGACATTGCCGACATGCTCAAGGATGTGGCCAGACAGCACGCAGCCAAGGCGGACGATCATGAGCTGTTCGATCAGTTCCTCAAGGAAACCGAAGAAGCATAAGTGATACACGGGCGAGAACAATATGAGTGATACGGTAAAGGCAATCCTCCGGTGCGTTACGCAGCCGGATGAGCAGCAGCAGGAAGGCTTCCGCAGATTCCTGGCCAGACAGTATAAGGTAGAGGATCCGGGCAAGATCGAGCTGGAGATTCGAAAGGAGCCATCTCTGGGAGGCGGCTTTGTTCTGGATATCGGCAGTGACGAGTATGACTGGAGCGTCAACGGCCGCGCGAAGCAGATTGCGAATCGGATCGATGCGGCATTGGCGGGCCGGGGAAATTCCGCCGACAGTGAGCCGATGATTCCCAGGGAAGAGGCGGAGGATCACGGCATTATGACCATTCTGCGCACTGCGGCGGAGGATTTCCGCGTGGAGGCACAGAAGTCGGAGGTCGGAACCGTGCTGACCGCCGGAGACGGCATCGTCACCATCGACGGACTGGCCCATGTCATGTACGGAGAGATTCTGCTCTTCGACAACGGCGTCAAGGGGATGGTGCAGAACATCGAGGGGGACAGCATCGGAGCCATCCTCTTCGATGAGGAGGGCACCATCGGCGAGGGAACCAAGGTGGTCGGAACCGGCAGAAAGGCCGGCATCCCGGTGGGCGAGGAGTATCTGGGCCGCGTTGTCAACGCGCTGGGCGCTCCCATCGACGGCGGGGTTCCCATTCCGGAGCGGGGCTTCCGCAGCATTGAGCAGCCGGCTCCCGGCATTGTGGACCGGCAGCCGGTAACGGTTCCCCTGGAGACCGGCATTCTGGCCATTGATTCCATGTTCCCCATCGGACGCGGACAGCGCGAGCTGATCATCGGCGACCGGCAGACCGGCAAGACCTCCATTGCACTGGACACCATTCTGAACCAGAAGGGGAGAGAGTGCATCTGCGTTTACGTCGCCATCGGTCAGAAGGCCTCGACCATTGCGTCTCTGGTGGAGACGCTGCGGCGGCATGAGGCCATGGAGTACACCATTGTGGTCAGCTCCACCGCCTCCGATCCTGCACCGCTCCAGTACATCGCACCTTATGCGGCAACCTCTCTGGCAGAGTATTTCATGCATAAGGGAAAGGATGTGCTGATCGTTTACGATGATCTTTCCAAGCATGCCGTGGCCTATCGCGCCCTGTCCCTTCTGCTGGGACGGAGCCCGGGACGTGAGGCCTATCCGGGCGATGTCTTCTATCTGCATTCCAGACTGCTGGAGCGCTCGGCACGGCTGAGCGAGCGGCTGGGCGGCGGCTCCATCACAGCGCTTCCCATCATTGAAACGCAGGACGGCGATGTGTCGGCCTACATTCCGACGAATGTGATCTCCATTACCGACGGTCAGATCTTCCTGGAAAGCGATCTGTTCTTCGCAGGACAGCGGCCTGCCGTCAATGTCGGACTCTCGGTTTCCCGCGTGGGCGGTGCCGCACAGACCAAGGCCATGAAGAAGGCAGCCGGTTCGCTGCGTATTGATCTGGCCCAGTTCCGTGAGATGGAGGTTTTCACCCAGTTCTCCTCCGATCTGGATGAGGCGACGACCAATCAGCTGCGGCAGGGCAGAGTCCTCATGGAGATGCTCAAGCAGCCGCTGGAGCACCCGCTCTCACCGGTCCGCGAGGTGGTGACGCTCTGGGCAGCGCAGAACCGCAGATTCCTTCAGGTGGATCCGTCGGAAATCGCGGCCTATTGCAGCGATCTCTTCGGCTGGTTCGAGAAGGAGCATCCGGAGCTCCTCGAGGAGATTGCTCAGAAGGGCAAGCTGGAGGAAGAACTGCAGAAGGCACTGCTGGATGCCGTGGATGAATTCCAGGCCGGACGGCAGCAGCCGCAGCAGGGGCAGGACAGGTAGAAGATGGGCTCTATTCGAGAGACGAGGGATCGGATCGACAGCGTTCAGAGCACTCTTAAGATCACGAACGCCATGTACATGATCGCCTCTACCAAACTGAATAATGCGAAGCGCGCACTTGCCGAGACAGAGCCGTATTTCTATGCACTGCAGGCAATGCTGCAGCGCGTGGTGCGGCATCTGCCGAAGGAATGCGTGCATCCTTATCTGGAGGACCGCTCCGAGCTGGCGGGCGAGCACAGAAGGCGTGCGGTTATCTGCGTAACGGCGGACAAGGGCCTGGCCGGTGCGTACAACCACAACGTGGTGAAGCTGACCGAGAGCTGCCTGCGGCTGGACACCGATGATCTGCTGTTCGTGGTAGGCGAGTTCGGAAGGCATTATTTTGAATCCCGCCGCATCACCGTGGACGGACAGTTTCATTACACGGCGCAGAAGCCGACGCTCTCCCGGGCGCGGCAGATCACATCCCGGATGCTGGAGCTCTTCAGCCGGCATGAGGTGGATGAGGTGTACATCATCTATACCCGGATGAAGAACTCGGTCGAGTTCGTGTCGGAGTCCATGCAGCTGCTGCCGCTGGTCCGCCTGGATGAGAGCCTCACGAGAAATCTTTCGGGAATTCAGCAGGAGGACTTCGCGCTGGAGCCGAGCCCCGAGGTGCTGCTCGACAACATTGTGCCGGATTTCCTCTCCGGTTATATCTATTCTGCCCTGGTGGAGTCCTATGCATCGGAGCATTCCGCGAGAATGCAGGCCATGGATGCGGCCAATAAGGCGGGACAGAAGCTCGTGCAGGAGCTGTCCATTCAGTACAACCGGCAGCGGCAGGGACAGATCACGCAGGAGATTACGGAGATTGCCGCCGGAGCAAAGGCGCGGGCAAGGCAGCAGGCGCGGGCGAAGGAGGCTGCGAGGAGACGTCTGGCGGAAGGAACGTGAGTGTTCCGGAATCGGCAGAGAAGAAGCAGATACGCGATTTGGAGGAGTTTATGCAAATCGGTAAAATTGTGCAGGTTATGGGACCTGTCGTAGATGTACAGTTCGAGGAGAAGCCGCTCCCCATCATCAACACCGCTCTTCAGGTGGACAACCACGGCGAGAAGGTTGTGATGGAGGTGGCACAGCATATCGGCGGCAATACGGTCCGCTGCATCATGCTCTCCGCCAGTGAGGGACTGCAGAAGGATATGCCGGTTATGTCGGAAGGACACGGCATTGCGGTTCCGGTCGGCACGGGAACCCTGGGGCGCTTGTTCAATGTCCTCGGGGATGCCATCGATGAGAAGGGCCCGGTGGAGGGCGAGCGGTGGGAAATCCATCGGAAGCCTCCGAAGTTCACGGACCAGAGCCCGGTGCAGGAGATTCTGGAGACCGGCATCAAGGTCATTGATCTGATCGCGCCTTACGCAAAGGGCGGAAAGGTCGGCCTGTTCGGCGGCGCCGGTGTCGGCAAGACGGTGCTGATCCAGGAACTGATCCACAATGTCGCCACCGAGCACGGCGGATATTCGATTTTCACCGGCGTGGGCGAGCGCTCCCGTGAGGGAAACGATCTGTGGAGCGAGATGACGGAGTCCGGCGTTATCAAGAACACGGCGCTGGTCTTCGGGCAGATGAACGAGCCGCCGGGATCCCGTATGCGCGTTGCCGAGACAGGACTGACCATGGCGGAGTATTTCCGCGATGTGGAGCACAAAGACGTCCTGCTGTTCATCGACAACATCTTCCGTTTCGTGCAGGCGGGCTCCGAGGTGTCGGCTCTGCTGGGCCGGATGCCGTCGGCCGTCGGCTACCAGCCTACGCTGGCAACGGAGATGGGCGAGCTGCAGGAGCGCATTGCCTCCACGAGAAACGGCTCCGTCACATCGGTACAGGCGGTTTACGTGCCGGCCGATGATCTGACGGACCCTGCACCGGCGACGACCTTTGCACACCTGGATGCGACGACCGTGCTCTCCCGCAAAATTGTGGAGCAGGGCATTTATCCGGCGGTAGATCCGCTGGAATCCTCCTCCCGTATTCTGGAGGAGAGCGTTGTCGGCAAGCGGCATTACCAGACGGCGCAGGCCGTTCTGGAGACGCTGCAGAAATACAAGGAGCTGCAGGACATCATCGCGATCCTCGGCATGGAGGAGCTCTCCGACGAGGACAAGAAGACGGTCTACCGTGCGCGGAAGATCCGCAACTTCCTCTCACAGCCCTTCTCCGTGGCCGAGCAGTTCACGGGCATTCCCGGCCAGTACGTGCCGCTGGAGAAAACGATCGACGGCTTCGAGGCAATTCTGGGCGGCGAGGCGGATCAATATCCGGAGAATGCGTTCTTCAACTGCGGCACCATCGATGATGTGGCGAAGAAGGCACAGAACTGATTCCGCAGATCCTGTGACGTGCCGCATCCATTCGATCTGACTCCCGCCCTGCGGCGGTCGGACGAGCAAAACGGAGTGTGTTATGGCAGATTCCAGCCAATTTTATCTGCGCGTCATTGCGGCGCAGAAGATATTTTACGCAGGTTATGCATCGTGCCTGGTCGTGAATACGGTGGACGGATTCACCTCCTTCCTCTCGCACCACTGCCAGTCCATGGTGGCGCTGTATCCGGGCGAGTTGTCGGTGAAGAAGCCGGACGGCACCTGGGTCCGCGGCATTGCCGGAGTCGGCTCGATGATCTTTGCCAACAACCGTGCGACGGTGCTGGTGGAGACCTGTGAGTCACCGGAGGAGGTGGATGTGCGGCGCGCCGAGGAGGCCTTGGAGAGAGCCCAGGAGCGCATGCGCCAGCACCAGAGCATACGGGAATTCCGCATGACCCAGGCGGCAATGGCAAGAGCATTGACCAGACTCCGCCTCAAAGACAAGGGAACCGGCGTCGGAAACTGACGCATATAGATCACGAATCGAACCACCGGGATGCGACGAAAGCCGGCAGGAGAAACCGTTCAGGACGGCTTCTCCTGCCGGCTCCTTGCATTTGGCGCGCATTTCTCTGTCCTTCCCGGAAAGGATGCCGGTGCTCCTGCCCAAGGAAGGATGCCGGTGGTCCTGCGAATCCGGGTTCTCTGAGGCAGGGCACGGGAGGGCAATGCATGAAATATTTGTGAACGCGGCATTCCGGAGAGCGCAGTGTGGTAAGATCACGAAGGAGCGCCCGCGGCGGGCGCATCGGACAACAGAGGGACAATGGAAGGAAAGGAGTACGGCGGCAGATGAGGGAAGATGAATTTCTGGATGGAAACGATCCGGAGGAAATGGAAGAGCCCGCAGCAGACAGCGGACCGGCGGGTTCGGCAGCATCGCAGCCCGAAGAGAGCACGGAATATGCGGAGGAGGACGATCCGTATGAGGAAGAGCGGCGCAGGGAGCTGGAAGAGCGGGCACGCCGCAGGAAGCGCAGGCGCGGCAGAAAGATAGTGACCAGGCTGGTCATCCTGTTTCTCGTCGTTGCGGCAGCCGCCTTCTTCCTGATCCGGCGCGCGCGCAGGAGCGCTGCCGTAGAGTATCAGTCAGACACAGCTGCACTGCGGGATCTTTCGACCAGCAATTCCTACACGGGAACGATTGCCGCCGTCGACAGTCAGTCGGTGATGTCCGCGGTATCCGGGGTCAAGGTGACCGAGGTGCTGGTGGAGGAAGGCGATACGGTAGAGGAGGGCGATGTCATCGCACGTCTGGACACGACGAACATCGATGAGCAGATCAGCGAGAAGGAAGCGTCACTGAATGCCTCCGCCGCATCGAGCGCCCTGAACATCCAGTCGGCCCAGGCAAAATATGACAACCTCAAGCAGAATCTGGAGGACGGGCTGGACAAGTCCACGCAGAGCGCACTGAGCCAGATCGATTCGGCAATGCAGAATCTGGTATCGGCACAGGAGGCTTATGACAACGAGGTCAGCCTGAACAACGCACAGCTGAGCCAGACCATTCTGAGCGCCATTCAGCAGATGCAGACGGCCTACAACAACGTGCAGAGCGCGGCCCTGCGCACGCAGCAGGCAGTGGACAGCAAGTCGCATGCGCAGAAGCAGGCAAGCGACGCGGGACGGACCTACGATTCCTTCTCCGACGACCAGCAGATCGCCTCCGATGAGCTCAGTGAGGAGCAGGCCAAGGAGAGCTATGAGCAGGCGAAGACCAATTATGAGCAGGCGAAGATCAGCGAAGAGAACCAGCTGACGCAGCTGTATGACGCCGTGATCACGGCGCAGAACAACTATCTGAATGCCATCGATTCCTACAATGCCACGGTCCGCTCCACCGAGCAGACGCTGGAGGAATACCAGACCAGCATCAAGCAGGCCCAGGCGAATGCCGACAACACGACCAGCCAGCTGCAGCTGGACAGCCTCAAGGATTCTCTTTCCGATTATGTGATCACGGCACCGATGAGCGGTACCGTTACCAGCCTGAACATCAAGGTGGGCGACATCACGGCGGTTTCGTCGACCTCCACATTGGCAACGATTACCAGCTACGATAAGATGAAGGTGTCGCTGTCCGTGAGTGAGTACGATGTGTCCAACTTCTCCAAGGGAGACACGGTCACGGTTACGGTGGACGCGGTGAACAAGGATTATGAAGGAACGGTGAGCGCGGTCTCTGCCGTCGGCTCATCGAGCAACGGCATCGCCTATTTCTCTGTGGAGGTTCAGTTCACGCCGGATGCCTCGGTCATGGTCGGCATGACGGCAGACGTGAGACAGCGCGCCGATGAGGTGAAGGATGCCGTCACGGTGCTCAGCGATGCGGTGGCCACCGGAACGGACGGCTCCTCCTATGTGCTGGTGAAGGGAACCGATGAGAACGGAAAGGAAGCGTACGTGCAGCAGGCGGTTACGCTCGGCACCTCCGACGGCACCTATACGCAGATTACAGACGGACTGAAGGTCGGCGATACGGTTTATTATGCCGTGAATACACCGGCCGCGTCCGATGCCTCAGCCCTCTCCTTCGGCATGAGCGAGGAGAATATGGACATGGATATGGGCGGCGGCCCCGGCGGCGGAGGCGGTGCACCTGACGGCGGCGGCCCCGGCGGCGGAGGTGCACAGTAATGGGACGCGTCATTCTGCAGATGAAGAACATCTGTAAGGACTATGTCATGGGAAACGAGGTCCTGCATGTGCTCAGGAACATCGACCTTACGGTGGAGGAGGGCGAGTATCTGGCGGTTCTGGGCCCCTCCGGTTCGGGCAAGTCGACCCTGATGAACATCATCGGCTGCCTCGACGTGCCGACCAGCGGCGATTATTGGCTCAACGGCGAGCACATTGCGGACATGGACGAGGCAGCGCTGTCCCATGTCCGCGGCAATGAAATCGGCTTTATCTTCCAGTCCTACCATCTGCTGCAGAAGCAGACGGCGGCAGAGAATGTGGAGCTGCCCCTGATCTATGCGAACCTGTCGGGGAAGGCGAGACGGGAGCGCGTGAATGAGGTGATGCAGATGGTCGGCCTCTCGGATAAAATGGACAATTATCCGAATCAGCTTTCCGGCGGACAGCAGCAGCGCGTTGCCATTGCGCGCGCCGTGTCCAATCACCCGTCCATCCTGCTGGCCGATGAGCCCACCGGTGCGTTGGATCAGCGGACCGGTGCTCAGGTCATTTCGCTGTTCAAGAGTCTGAACGATGCCGGCAATACCATCATCATGATCACGCACGATGCGCACATCGCATCCCATGCAAAACGGATCGTAAAGATTCTGGACGGCAGGATCAGCGAAGGAGAACTTGCCGATGCGTAATATTATAATGATCCGGCAGAGCATGAAGATGGCGCTGCAGAATATTATCGGGAACAAGATGCGCTCCTTCCTCACGATGCTGGGAATCGTGATCGGCGTGGCCTCTGTCATCGGACTGATTACCCTGGTGCAGAGCGCGACGGGATCCATTATGAGCGAATTCGAATCGCTGGGAGCGGGCACCATTACGATCTCGGCGCAGGGGACGATCTCACACCACGGATTGAGTGAGAGCGATCTGGAGACGCTGCGGAATCTGGACGGCGTGGATGCGATTGCGCCGTCGGCATCGCTTACGACCTCGGCGGTCTATGACGGCAATGTGGTCAAGAACATTGAGGTGGACGGCGAGGATGCCGTGTATTTTCAGCACAATACGGAAACACTGCAGCTCGGCCGTATTTTCAACGCTGCGGAAGCCGGCGGCGAGACCAATGTCGCCATCGTCGACACGGATTTTGTCGCCAATGTTCTGAACGGAAACGGTGCGGTCGGCACGGAGTTCATTTTAAACGGATATCACTACAAGGTGATCGGCGTGAAGGCACAGGACACCAATGTGTCCAGCTTTTTCTCGGGCAGCAGCTCCAAGGGAACGGTCATTGTGCCGTACAAGAATGCGCTGAAAATGTCCTCGATGAAGAACGTGACCAGCGTCAGCGTCTACTATACGGAGGAGAACATCACCTCCAGCGAGCTGCAGAAGGAGCTCAAGCGGACGCTTAACGGAATCTTCGGCACAGATGAGGACAACGCGGACCAGGCGTACAGTCTGATCAGCATGGATTCGCTGATGGATACCATGAGCACGGTGCAGACCATGCTCTCCACCATGCTCGGCGGCATTGCGTCCATTGCACTGGTGGTCGGCGGCATCGGGATCATGAACATGATGCTGGTGTCGGTGTCCGAGAGAACGAAGGAGATCGGCCTTCGAAAGGCCCTGGGCGCAGAGCCGATGCGGATCCAGATGCAGTTTCTGATCGAATCGATCACCCTGTCCCTGATGGGGGGCTGCATCGGCATCATCCTGGGCATTGTGATTGCCCTTGTCGGAACCAGGCTGCTGAGCACCTCATTCCAGATTTCCTACAGTGCCATTGCACTGGGGGCCGGGTTCTCTGCGGCGGTCGGCATCATCTTCGGCTGGATGCCGGCCAGAAGAGCCAGCCGGCTGAATCCGATTGATGCATTGCGGAGCGAATAGAAGAACGGAAAGGAAAGTGATAAAATGTTCAGACGGATGAAGAAAATGAGTCATTGGAGAACCGGAGCGGCAGGAATCCTTCTTGGCGCGGTGCTGGCGGTGTCTGCGATCGTAACACCGCTGTCAGGCGGGCTGCAGGTACAGGCCAAGGCAGCCTATGATACCAAATATTCGCAGTCGATCAGTATGGAGAGCCTGCTGCTGCCGGCCCTGACCAATCGGTTCACGAATGCGAACGGCGTTTACACGCAGCTCAAGCAGGCGCTTCGCTACCAGAAAATCTATCAGGGCAATATCCTGAACCTGATCAACCAGGGGGCGAACATCCCGGCGGATGCCCTGAAGAAGCTGTACGAGGAGGGACTGATTTCCGGCTTCCTGTATCATTTCGGAACCGGGCAGGCTTTTACGGCAGACGATTACAAGGACGTGTTCGATCCGGTCTGGTACTGGGCGAGCAACCCGGATCTGCAGACTGCCTACGGAACCTACGATGAGAATACCATGCTGGTGGATTTCCTCACGACGGGAATGAGCCTCGGGCGTTCCTCCAGTCAGAGCTTCAATGTCTCATATTTCAAGAGCAATTATTCCTGGCTGCAGAAGTACCTGGGAGAGGACAACGCCAATTATTACCTTTTCTACATCCTGTTCGGAAAGGACATGGGTATGACGGCGGACAGGCTGATCAGCAAATAAGCCCGGCACCCTTGGCTGATGCATGAAAACGGATGCATGGAAATGAGAGGTTTCATTACGACGACGACGAAGAGACACCACAGACTCCGGCGATGCGGGCTGTCGCTCCTGCTCGCGGGAGTCATTGCGGCGGGGCTGCCGGCGGATGCGGGTGCCGCCGGGAAGACGTCCCGGGCGGCATCCGGAACGGCATCCGGGACAACGTCCGAGAGAACGGCCGCCGGGAAAGCACAGAGCAAAACGAGCAAAATTACATCCGGGGTGAAGCTCTTGTCCGACGCACAGGCTGATGCGGCGGAGCAGGGGCTTTTTGACGTTCTTAACAACGACAGAACACGCATCATCGACTGCGGGACGGAGGCCGGCGCGGCCGATGTGCGCTATCTGAGCATGGCAGGCGGACAGGAGCGGGCCAGCGCCTGGAACGTGACCTTTTCGCTGCCGGCGGGGACTTCTGCGGACGGAACTGCCACGACCGCCATCGGATTGCGGCTGAAGGATGCCATGGCCGGCCGGACGCTCCGGGAGGGAGAGAGCCTGCAGGCCTTCTACGATACGGGCTGCGGCGTGTACTACCGGGTGCCGACGGCGGTAACCGGGGATACGGTATCCGTTACGATTCCGGTTCTGACGGCATCGGATCATCAATATCTGATTCTCGTGATCACAAGCGGCTCCTGGCGTGCGGGCGAGGGATATGATTATCTGGCCATCGGGAACAGCATCACGCTCCATCCGCGGCAGAGCTATTGGCCGGATGCCATGGGAATGGGCGCAACGGAGCTGCAGAAGGATTATTACCATCTGGTCTGTGCGGGACTGTCTGCTTCACGGGAAAGCGTGCACAGCGCCGCATTGAATTATGCCATCTGGGAGATCAGCAGCGGAGCCCGGGAATCGGTGCTGTATCTGCTGGATCCGTATCTTTCCGGGAAGCTGGAGCTGGTCACGATCCAGCTGGGAGAAAATGCAATTCCGGATGCGGCAGGCTTTGCGGCGGATTTTCCGAAGCTGATACAATATATCCGTGGAAAGGCTCCGAATGCGCAGATTGTGATCGTGGGAAACTTCTGGAACTGCGCCGTGGAAACAGCAGTGAAGCAGCAATGCGCTGCGGCCGGCGGCCTTTCCTATGTGGATCTGTCGGACATTTCCGTAGAGCCCTATGTGACCGGGACGTCCTCACCGTATGTGTTCGGCAATGAGCTGGCCTATGACGCCAACGGCGTGGGGCACACCTGCAGCAAGGAGGCCGTGAGCTGCCACCCCAACAATGCCGGCATGCAGGTCATCGCCCAGAGGATTCTCCAGACCGTCGGTCGCTGACGGATTCGGCAGAGGCTGCCTGAAATCATCTGCTGTGCGCCCGCGGATCTGCGCGGGTAAGCTTGCTGTCCGGGGTTCACCGCGGCAGTCATCTAAGGGAAAGGGAAAAGTGCATGGATTTCCGTTCGTTGAAATATTTTGCCGTCGTGGCACAGGAGCTGAATTTTACAAGGGCGGCAGAGAAGCTGAACATGAGCCAGCCTCCGCTCTCCAATCAGATCAAATCCCTGGAAGAGGATCTGGGAGTACAGCTTTTCATTCGCGGTAAACGCCATCTGCAGCTGACGGAGGCGGGGAGCCTTCTGCTGCACCGGACCAATCAGATGCTGACGCTGGCGGACAAGACAAGAGCGGATCTGGCACATATGGAAAACGGCCTTTCCGGAACCATTTCCCTCGGCATGGTGGAGGGACGGGCTCCGTACATCGCTGCGCGCTTCATCGCGGGCTTCCGTGAGGAATATCCCATGGTCAAATACCAGATGTGGAACGGCAGCTCCGATGATGTTCTGGAGCATCTGGCGCGGGGACTCTCGGATCTGGCCGTCATCGCCTATCCCTATGATCATGAGCACTTCGACAGCATTGTCATCGGCAAGGAGCCGTGGATTGCGATCATCCCGCGGGAGCATCCGCTGGCCCAGCTGGAGGGGAATGAGGTGACGCTGGCCCAGCTGGCCGACTATCCGCTGATCGTTCCGAGGAGAAGCTCCCGCATTGAAGCCATCATCAAGTGGTTTGACGGGATCGGAAGAGAACCGGACATCATCTGTGAGATGTCCAACTATATCGATGCCGTCGCCCTGACAGAGCAGAATGTCGGCATCAGCATCTTCCCGCAGACCACGTATACACCCAATGTGCATGTGGTATCCAAGGTGATCACGGAGCCGGCCAAATATGTGGAGTATGTCCTTGTATGGCCGAAGGAGCAGCGGCAGAGTTCTCTGGTGCAGGAGTTTCTGAATTATGTTTCCGATTTCATGGAGGAGGATCGGATTCACACCAAGCGCTTCCAGGTCAAGGAGCATGAGTTCGTCATCCCGGAGGGGGCGGAGATTCTGTAGTCTGCGCGGGGGAAATTCTCTTCGCGTGCCGCATAGAGCGCGGCGGAAAAGGGGAAAAGATGAGAAAATGGGCAAGAGCAATGTATCAGCCGGGGCTGCCGCTCTACGGCGGCACCAGGGTTACGGCATCCGGGGAGCATATTCTGCTCTCGAAGGAGGCGGCGAAGGAGGGCATGGTCCTTTTGAAAAACAACCGGGGGCTTCTGCCGCTGCAGGCAGGGGAGCGGCTCGCGCTCTTCGGGAAGGGAACCTTTGACTATGTGAAGGGCGGAGGCGGCTCCGGCGATGTCACGGTTCCTTATGTGAAGAATCTCTGCGACGGGTTCCGGGAGCATCCGGAGCTGGTGAGCGTGGACGAGAAGCTGGCGGCCTACTATCGGGAATATGTGGAGAAATGCTACGCAGAGGGCGGTATTCCAGGCATGATCCCGGAGACAGAGCTTCCGGAGGAGCTGCTGTGCGAGGCAGCAGTCTCCTGCAGCACGGCGGTGGTATCCATCAGCCGCTTCTCCGGTGAGGGCTGGGATCGGAAATCGGTGCTGGGCGCACCGGGGGTGAACGCCTGCGACGACAGACGTCTGATGGAGCTGCAGAATTCTGTTTTCGCGCAGAGTGATTTCTACCTGACGCCTGCGGAGGAGAAGCTGCTGCAGCAGGTGACGGAGACCTTTGACCGGGTGGTCGTCGTCATGAACGTCGGCGGCATGGTGGCAACCGACTGGTTCGCGGACAATGCGCGGATCGGAAGCGTCCTCATGGCCTGGCAGGGAGGCATGGAGGGAGGAGCTGCGGCGGCGGAACTGCTGCTGGGACTGGGAAACCCCTCCGGAAAGCTCTCCGATACCTTCGCAAGACAGCTGGAGGACTACCCTTCCACGGAAGGGTTTCATACATCGGATGCTTATGTGGATTACCGGGAGGACATCTACGTAGGCTATCGCTATTTTGAAACCATTCCGGGAGCAGCCGAAAAGGTGGTGTATCCCTTCGGCTACGGTCTGAGCTACACGGATTTCACCCTGACCGGCGTGCAGGCCCGGGTGCAGAGCGGAGAACCGGATCCGGCGGCGGAGACGGCAGAGGGCCCCTGCAAAGAGAGCGGAGATGTGATCCGGGTGAGTGTCTGCGTGACCAACGTCGGAACATGCGCCGGCAAGGAGGTGGTGCAGCTCTATGTCAGCGCACCGCAGGGAGCCCTCGGAAAGCCGGCCAGAGAGCTGAAGGCGTATCAGAAGACGAGACTCCTGCAGCCGGGAGAGAGCCAGACGATTTCTCTTTCCGTGAAGGCCTCCGATCTTGCAAGCTACGATGATCTCGGCAGAATCTGCAGGTCTGCGTGGGTGCTGGAGCAGGGCTCCTATGAGTTCTTCCTCGGCACGGATGTGCGTTCGGCGGGGAAGCTTGATTTTCATTACGACGTGGCTGCGGACCGGGTGGTGAAAAGACTGGTGAGCCGCATGGCGCCGACACAGCTGGAATGCCGGCTGCGCGCAGACGGAACCTATGAGAATCTTCCGCTGGGCGAGCCGAATGATCCCAATGCAGACGGATTGGAACGGCTGCCGCTGGAGGAGACCTCGGGACGCACACCGGAAATTGCCTACCGGCCGCGCGGATATACTC
>CAVKMX010000002.1:0-40204 GCA_963657295.1 Clostridium sp. CAG:302 | reverse complement strand
GGTTGCGGCAGGTCATATGTGTCTGGATGATTTCGTCGCAGCGATGTCCGAGGAGGCGCTGGCTGCTCTGGTCGGCGGACAGCCGAATACCGGTGTTGCCAATACGTTCGGCTACGGCAATCTTCCGGAGTATGGCATTCCGAACATCATGACGGCGGACGGACCTGCCGGACTGCGGATCCAGCCGGAGGTGGGGGTGGCGACGACGGCCTTCCCCTGCGCCACGCTCCTTGCCTGCACCTGGAATCCGGAAACCACGTATGCGGTGGGACGCGCCGGCGGCGAAGAGGTGGCGGAGAACAACATCGGCGTGTGGCTGACGCCTGCGGTCAACATTCACAGGAGCCCTCTGTGCGGACGGAACTTTGAATACTATTCGGAGGATCCGTACCTGGCGGGCAAGCAGGCGGCCGGCATGGTGCGCGGCATTCAGAGCACCCATGTGGCGGCCACGGTGAAGCATTTCGCCCTGAACAACAAGGAGACCAATCGCACGAATTCCGATTCCAGAGCCTCGGAGCGGGCCATCCGTGAGATTTATCTGCGGCAGTTCGAGATCATCATCAAAGAGGCACATCCCTGGAGCGTGATGACCAGCTACAACATCATCAACGGACACCGCGCCTCGGAGAACAGAGACCTCCTGATCGGCATTCTGCGCGACGAGTGGGGATATGACGGCATGGTGACCACGGATTGGTGGACCTGCGGAGAGCATTACAAGGAATGTGCGGCAGGCAACGATGTGAAGATGGCCTGCGGCTTCCCGGAGCGCATTCTGGAGGCCCTGGAGAAGGGCCTGCTCACGAGGCGGCAGCTGGAAACGGCGGCGAAGCACATCCTGACTCTGATCCTGCGAGTGGACTGAAGGCGTATCGGAAACGAGCGTCCTGAGCACGAGCGGGACCTTTCAGGCATGCCGGCTCCCGTAACCGGTGAAGACGGATGAAAACATATGGATGGCAAAAAGGCTGCAGGAGAAATCCTGCAGCCTTTTTTGAAACTACAGGGTGGAGAAGGCTCGGATGGCGCGGAACACCTGCTCCACGGTGTCGGTCATGCTGCGCCGGGCATTTTCGGTCTGCATCGCCTCGTCCAGAGAGACAACACTGCGCAGGATGGGAAAAAAGGCGTCGATGCCTGCCGCATTGCAGGCGGCGGCATCCTCGGTGACACAGCCGGAAAAGGCCAGCACCGGCTTCCCGTATTCCCGGGAAATTCCGGCGACGCCGATGGGGGCCTTGCCCATGACGGTTTGTCCGTCCAGACGGCCCTCCCCGGTGATCACAACATCGGCATCCTGCAGGAAGGAGCGAAGGCCGATTTCCTCCAGCACAATGGAAATGCCGGGCTCCAGCACGCCGCCGCAGAAGGTCATGAAGGCAAAGCCCATGCCGCCGGCTGCGCCGGCGCCCGGATAATCCGCATCGGCATGCGGGAACTGCTCCTTCGCAAGACGGGCATAGCGGGCCAGCCAGTCGTCCATCTGCGCGATCATGGCAGGATCCGCGCCCTTCTGGGGACCGTAGACCGCAGAGCACCCCTGTTCACCGCAGAGGGGATTGGATACGTCGCAGGCGATGCGGAAGCTGCAGGCGGAGAGCTCCGGCAGAACCCCGTCTGTGGTGATTCTTGCAAGATCGCGAAGTCCTGCCGCGCCGCGGGCGATCGGCTGCCCGTTCCGATCGAGGAGGTCAAAGCCAAGCGCCTGCAGCATGCCGGCACCCCCGTCGTTGGTGGCGCTGCCGCCGATCCCGATGATAAAATGCCGGCAGCCGTTCCGGATCGCATCCCGGATGACCTCTCCGACTCCGTAGGTCGTTGCCGTCAGCGGATTCCTGTCCGGGCCGGAGACCAGAGTGATGCCTGCCGCACCGGACATTTCAATGATCGCCGTCCCTGTGTCATCCAGAATTCCGTAGGAACAGCGGACCGGCTTCCCGGCAGGTCCGCTCACCCACACGTCGGTCAGACGTCCGCCGCAGCCGGAAACCAGTGCATCCACGGTTCCCTCTCCGCCGTCCGCCAACGGCAGAACCCGGATGTCGGCGTCCCGGTAGACGCGGCGGATGCCGGCAGCGGCACTTTCTCCGGCCTGCATAGAGGTCATACTGCCCTTAAAGGAATCAATTGCAATCACAGCCTTCATTCTGTTCTCCTTTCGCAGGCGCCTTGCGCCGGAGCGGCTCTTCGGAAATCCCATCATAAATCCAATCAGAACCATAATATACCTCTGCGGAAAGCAAGGGAAGAACGGAAGAGACTTGTCATATGTACCATCCTATGGCATGATTGTCTTTGTTTGCATAGAGCACATTTCATGCTGTGTGTACCAAGGATGGCACACCCTTAGGGGGGTATGCTGTCCTTTCGTTTTTATCACAAAAAGGGACAAGAAGGAGAGGGCATGTTATGACAGAGAGAATTGCATCCGTAAACGGTGCGGTGAACGGATTCGTGTGGGGACTCCCCATGCTGGTTCTGCTGGTGGGAACCGGCATCCTGATGACCAGTCTGACCGGATGGTTTCAGCTGACGCATTTTGGCTACTGGTGGAAAAAGACCCTCGGCGGAATTCTCCGCAACAAGGAGGTCACGGCCCACACGGCCAGGGAGGACCGGCAGATCACACAGTTCCAGAGCCTCTGCACGGCGCTGGCGGCAACCATCGGAACCGGCAACATCGCCGGCGTTGCGGCAGCCATTGCCAGCGGCGGCCCGGGCTCCATTTTCTGGATGTGGATCGTCGCCTTTTTCGGGATGATGACCAACTATTCCGAGAACGTGCTGGGTATTTTCTACCGCAGGAGGAACAGCAAGGGAGAATGGTCCGGCGGTGCCATGTATTATCTGCGGGACGGTCTGGGGGCCAAAAAGCATTGCAGAAAGCTGGGTGTCACCCTGTCGGTTCTGTTCAGCATCTTCTGCATGCTGGCCTCCTTCGGCATCGGCAACATGAGTCAGGTGAATTCCATTGCCGTGAACATGAAGAGCGCCTTTAACATTCCGACGCTGTGGACCGGCATTTTCCTGATGGTGGTGGCGGGCTTCGTCGTGTTGGGCGGGCTGAAGCGGATTGCCTCGGTGACGGAGATGCTGGTGCCCTTCATGGCCATTGCCTATGTGGTACTGGCCCTGATCGTTGTCCTGACGCACGCCTCCGTATTCCCGGCAGCCGTCGTGTCGATTTTCAAGGGAGCCTTTGCGATGAAGGCCGTGGGCGGCGGAATCGTCGGCGCCGGCGTGAAACAGGCCGTTACCTGGGGCATGAAGCGCGGTGTTTTCTCCAACGAGGCAGGTCTTGGCTCCTCGGTGATGGTGCATTCCACCTCGAACGTAAAGGAGCCGGTGATGCAGGGCATGTGGGGAATCTTCGAGGTCTTTGCAGACACCATCGTGGTCTGCTCGCTGACCGCGTTCGCCATCCTGTGCTCCGGCGTTGTGGATCTGGAAACCGGCAGCATGATTTCCACGGCAGAGAAGACGGCGCTGGTTTCCGAAGCCTTCGGGAAGACCTACGGCTCGTTCGGGGCGAAGTTCATCGCGGTTGCCATCCTGCTGTTCGCCTTCTCCACGGTCCTTGGCTGGAGCATTTACGGAACCAAGGCAGTGGAGTATCTGCTGGGAGAAAAGGCCGTTCGGATTTACAAGGCCGTGTTCGTGATCTTCATTGTGTGCGGCGCCACCATGAAGCTGGAGCTGGCCTGGGACCTGTCGGATACCTTCAACGGCCTGATGGCGATTCCGAACCTGATCGGTGTGCTGACCCTCTCCGGAACGGTGCGGAAGATTACGAAGAATTACACGGACCGCAAATTCCGCGGAAAGGATCTTGCACCGATGTATTCCGCTTTTCCTGAGGTGCAGGCCGCACAGGAGCAGGATGCCGGGGATCAGCAGTAACCGGATACCGGCAGATACAACAGAATACCACAGGCTTCCGGCAGCTGTCTGAGCGGCAGAGCCGGAGCATTGCCGCAATGCAGAGTCGGATTCCGGAACAATGGAATCCGACTTTTTGCTATACTGTCTACGTTCGGTGCCTGCCGCCTTCGGCGCGGAGGGACTGTCTGCGGATCAACGCAGGGCAGGAAACGGCGGGGACATCATTCTCACAGGGAGGACAGCAGGATGCAGATACGAAGAACAGCAGTGCTGGGAGCCGGTGCAGTCGGCTCCTATATCATATGGGGACTTTCCGGGCGGAAGGATATCCGGCTGGGAGTGATTGCAGAGGGAGAACGTGCAGAGCGGCTGCGGGCGGGCTGCAGGATCAATGACGTCATCTATCATCCGGAGGTATGGACACCGGAGGAGGCGTATGACACGGATCTTCTGATCGTTTCGCTGAAATATGCGGCGCTGCCGGGAGCAATGGAGAGCATCCGGAGGATCACCGGAGAACATACGACGGTGATGAGCCTGATGAACGGGGTCGACAGTGAGGAGCAGATCGCAGCGGCCGTTGGGGCCTCCCATGTGCTGCCGGCGCTGATCAAGGTAGCCTCCTGCAGAGATGGACAGGGATACCGATTTGACCCGGAGACCACGATCGGGATCATTTTCGGCGAGTGGGAACCGCCCTTCCGGAGCGAGCGCATACAGGCGATTGAGGCACTCTTTGCGGACACAGGGCTTCATTATCGCGCCACGCAATACATCCGGGAGGAGATATGGAGCAAGTTCCGCCTGAACGTATGCAACAATCTGCCGCAGGCGATCCTCGGCGCAGGGGTCGGATGCTATCGGGACAGTGAGCATATGCGGGAAATCAGCGGCGGGCTCAGAAGAGAGCTTGAGGCAATTGCGGCGGCGAAGGGAATTGATATGAGCAGGGCGGATTCCTCCTCCGGACACGGCAGCGCCGTGCCGCCGTCGGCAAGGTATTCCACCCTGCAGGATCTGGACGCGGGACGTCATACGGAGATCGATATGTTCTCCGGAGCCCTGATCCGGATGGGAAGGGAACTGGGAATTCCGACACCGTACAACGAATTTACGTATCATATGATCAAGGCGCTGGAGGAGAAAAACGACGGGAAATTCGACTACAGCAGAGACGACGGAGAGAAGACCTGTGCCGGGTAAAATACCTTTCTGAGCAAAGGCGCCTTCCCCGCAGGAGGCGGGACCGGCAGGGAAGCTGCGCAGCAGCGGCCTTGCAAACGGGCCCTGCGGCGCTGCGCTTCGCAGGAGGGTTCTGAGACGGCAGGACCGGTATCGCGCTGTCTCAGGCCTGCTCGCCGGAAAGGATCTGCAGGAAGGCTCGGGTGCGCTCCTGCCGCGGATGTGCAAAGAATTCCGCAGACGGCCCCTCCTCTACAATGACGCCGCCCTCCATGAACACGGTCCGCGTCGAGATGTTCCGTGCAAAGCCGAGCTCATGGGTGACCACCAGCATGGTGCGCCCCTCCCGGGCGAGCGTACGCATGACGTTCAGCACCTCACCCGTCAGCTCGGGATCCAGCGCGGAGGTCGGCTCATCGCAATAGATGATCTCGGGATCCGTGGCCAGGGCTCTGGCGATGGCGACCCGCTGCTGCTGACCGCCGGAGAGCTGGTTCGGATAGTAGTGCATGCGGTCCTGCATGCCGACCTTTTCCAGCGCCGCTGCGGCGATTTCCCCGGCCCTTGTCCGATCCATCCTTCTGGCGACGATCAGGCCCTCTGTCACATTCTGCAGCGCCGTTTTGTTCAGAAAGAGGTTGTAGTTCTGGAAAACAAAGGCGGTCTTCCTGCGGACCTCAGCGATCTCCCGGTGGGAAATGTGCGCAAGGTCATAGGTCCGGCCGTCAAAGGTAAGGCTGCCGCGGTCGCTGGTCTCCAGAAAATTCAGGCAGCGAAGGAACGTCGTCTTGCCGCTGCCGGAGGGACCGAGGATGGCGATGACCTCACCCTTTTCCACGGACAGGTGAATGCCGCGCAGGACCTCGGAGGTCCGGTCAAAGGATTTATGCAGATCGTGAATTTCCAGCATGGACATGGCTTTTCTCCCGCACGGCCGGCTTCTGATTTCCGCCCGGAAATCTGTCTGCAGGCAGTGAATTGTTCATCTCTTTCCGTAAGCTCCCAGACGTTTCTCACCCAGGCCCTGCAGCCAGGTGAGCACGGTGGAGAACAGCAGATAGATGGCAGCTACCTCCAGATACAGCGCAAGAGGCTCATAGTAGACGGCATTGATGCGCTGGGTGGTCATGAACATCTCGGTCACGGTGATGTTGGCGGCGAGGGAGGTGTCCTTTACCATGGAGATCAGCTCGTTGAACAGTGTGGGGAAGGCAGTGCGCAGGGCCTGCGGGAGCACAATGCGGCGCAGGATCTGCTGCCAGCTCATGCCGACGCAGAAGCCGGCCTCCATCTGTCCTGCGGGAACTGCCTCCAGCGCAGCCCGTATGGTCTCCGCGGCATAGGCACCCTCATTGACGGCGAAGACCAGAACGGCAGCCGGGAAGGCATCGATGAGAATGCCGATGCGCGGCAGACCGTAGTAGACCACGAAGAGCTGGACCAGGAGCGGCGTGCCGCGGATGATCCAGATATAAACCCTGGCCAGCTGCTTCAGAATCCGGACATTGGCAAATTGAAGCAGGGCGGTCACGGTTGCGATGACGAGACCGAGCGCAAAGGCCAGCGCGGTCAGCGGGATGGTATAGAGGAGTCCGGGCAGCAGAATCCTCGGAAAGGACTGCAGCAGGATACCCCATAATCGTTCATTCATGGTAGTCCCCCGGGCTGCCGGCACGCGGCAGCTGACCCGTCCGGCGCCTGCACAGGGGCCGTGCGGGATGGTAAATGGCGGAATCGATTCAGCACCTGCGGATTATAGCACATTGCCGCACGGACAAGGAAGATGCCGGGAGCGGGCCGGGCAGGGTATGATATGATGTGTTACTGTACAGACGCCCGCCAGGACCCGTCACCGGCGGGCGAATGAACTGTAACTATGATGTAGCTGTTCGGAGCCGGGCAGAAGAAAAGCCTTGCAGCCGCAGCATGCTGCGTTACACAGAGGAAAATATGAAAAAAACAGTTGAAAAATTGGAAGGAAAGAAAATTCTGATCTGGGGGTACGGGCGCGAGGGCAGGTCTACGGAGCGCTTCCTTCGGGAGTATTGCCGGCCGGCCTCGGTGGAAATCTATGAGGGATCGAGGGAGGGCGTACGCGACGAAGCGTTCGACACGATCTTCGTCAGTCCCGGGATCTGCTATGAGGAGGATGCTCCTCTCTATGACAATGCGAAATTTACCTCACAGACAGAAATTTTCCTGGAGGAATACGGTGCGCAGACGGTAGGGATCACGGGAACCAAGGGAAAGTCCACCACCAGCGCGATGCTGCACCGGGTGCTGGAGACCTGCAGCGGACGGAAGGCCTTTCTGATGGGGAACATCGGCAGGCCCTGTCTGGACGATATCGCACAGATGGACGAACGGTCCATTGCGGTCTTCGAGCTCTCCTGCCATCAATGCCAGCGTCTGCAGGCGAATCCGCATATTGCGGTTTTCCTGGATCTGTACGAGGATCATCTGGACCGCTATCACAGCATGGAGCACTATTGTGAGGCCAAGAGCGGCATCACCCGTCATCAGACGGCGGAGGATTTCCTCTACGCGGGAGCCAATGTGCCGGGACTGGAGACGAAGGCGAAGGTGATCACGGTGACGCTCCCGGAGGGAGAGCATTACGGGCTGCGGATCCCCGGGGAGCACAACCAGCTGAATGCCGAGTTCGTGCGCCGGATTGCCTGCGAACAGTTCCGCTGTGAGGAGGACAGAGTGCGGGAGGCCCTGTCGGGCTTCGGGGGACTCCCGCATCGTCTGGAGAATTGCGGCTGCATCAACGGGATTACCTATTATGATGATTCCATTTCCACGATTCCGGAGGCCGCCATTCGGGCAGTGACCAGCGTGGTCAATACAAAAACCGTTCTCATCGGCGGGATGGACCGCGGCATCGATTACGATATTCTGATTGATTTCATCCGGGCACATCCGGAATATCAGTTCATTCTGGCCTATGCGTCCGGCAGAAGGATCCTGGAGTCGGTGGCAGACTGCCCGAATGTACATTATGTCGAGGATCTGGCCGCACAGGTGGAGCTGGCAGGAAGGGTGACGCCGAAGGGCGGCGCGGTGGTCATGTCGAATGCGGCGGCGTCCTATGGATATTTCAGGAACTTCGAGGAACGGGGGGAAGTGTTCCAGCGGCTGGTGCGGGAAGGGAGCAATCCGGCTGACGCCTGATCGGCGGTCAGAGCGGCAGAGAAATTCCGAGGCAATCCGGCCGACGCCTGATCGGCGGTCAGAGCGGCAGAGAATTCCGAGGCATGCCGGCCGGCACACAGCACCGTCTGCCGGGAGCGATAAGGATGGAAGAAAATGGAGAATATGCCGGCGAATTATCTGCAGGAGGCACTGAAGGCCTACTGCGGCCTTGAGAGATATCCCATGCATATGCCGGGACACAAGCGAAGTCTTGCACCGGTGTCGGGACTTCCCTATGACTGGGATGTGACGGAGGTGGAGGGGACCGATGACCTGCACCATGCGGAGGGAATTCTGAA
This sequence comes from Clostridium sp. CAG:302, assembly GCA_963657295.1. Taxonomy (GTDB): domain Bacteria; phylum Bacillota; class Clostridia; order Lachnospirales; family Lachnospiraceae; genus CAG-791. Next base: position 31,640 of record CAVKMX010000002.1, on the reverse strand, counting down.
GCGTGCCATGGAGCGCACGGCAGAGCTGGTCGGCAGCCGGAGAACCTGGTATCTGGTGGGCGGCAGCACCTGCGGGAATCTTGCGGCGGTCTATGCCATGGTGCCGCGGGGGAGCGAGGTCATTGCGGCGAGGAACTGTCACAAGTCCGTCTATCACGCGATGGAGCTCCTGGAGCTGCGCGTGCATTGGCTCTGCCCGGAGGAGCTGGTCCCTTTTGCGGTTCCGGGGAGCGTTGCGCCGGAGGAGGTGGAGAGACTGCTGCGGCAGTTCCCGCATTCTGCAGCCGTGATTCTCACGAGTCCGACCTACGAGGGCGTGCTCTCCGATATCCGCGGAATTGCGGCAGCCGTGCATCGGGCAGGCAAGCTCCTTCTGGTCGATGAAGCGCACGGCGCTCATCTGGGACTGGACCCTTCCGGCTTTTTCCCGGACAGCGCGGTGCATCAGGGTGCGGATGTGGTGGTGCAGAGCGCGCACAAGACACTGCCTTCTCTGACGCAGACGGCGTATCTGCATCTGTGCTCGGACCGTGTTCCGGCCCGGGACATCGAGCAGGGGCTGAATATTTTCGAAACGAGCTCGCCGTCCTATCCGCTGCTGGCGTCGCTGGACGGCTGCACCGGCCTTCTGCTGGAAAAAGGTGAGGAGCTTTACCGGGAGTGGGTCCGGCATCTGACCGGTTTGCGGACCGGTGCGGGGGCATGGGAGAATCTGCACATTCTCGGCATCACGGGCGAAGCGGTGTCCGCCTTTGCGCTGGATCCCGGGAAGCTCCTCCTTCGGACCGCGAGGGGAGATCGGAGCGGAGAGGAGCTGGCAGGGTTTCTGCGTGAGCGGGAGAACGTGGAATCGGAGATGCATTGCGGGGAAAATGTCCTTCTGATGACGTCCATGGCCGATTCGGAGGAGGGATGGCGGAGGCTGGAGCAGGCGCTGGAAGCGCTGAACCGGGCCGTGAGTGAGCCGAAGGGAAGGAGAGAGCCCGAGGGAGAGCAGAGCCCCGGCGGCGCCCGCGGAATGGAAATCGAGGTTCTTGCGGAGACGGAGGAAGAGCTGCCCTGCGCAGGAGCGGCGGAAACGGCGCGCAGGGGCGGTGCAAAGAGGATTGCGCTGACCGAGGCAGAGGGGTGCATCTGCGCGGAGTACGTGACGCCGTATCCTCCGGGGGTTCCGGTTCTGGTGCCGGGAGAACGGATCCGGGCTGCCGACATACAAAGGCTTTCGGAGCTGCAGAGGGCGGGAACCATCGTGCAGCAGAGCAGGAGCAGGGGAAGCGTATGAGGAACCGGCGGCTTGACAACGGCAGCATAGACTCGGTACTATAAATGGTATTGAATCTGCACTACAATTTTATAAGAACCTACAGGTTCTATGGAGGATTACAAAATGAAGCACATCATGACATTGAACACACGTGACATGGCAAAGAGCGCGGAGAACGGCGGCTGCGGCGAGTGCCAGACTTCCTGCCAGAGCGCATGCAAGACCAGCTGCGGCATTGCCAACCAGAATTGCGAGAACGAGAACGAGTGAGACTTGTCTTCCGGCAATGGCTGGACCTGTGGACAATAACCGTCAGAAACCGGAGCATCTTCGGATGTTCCGGATTTTTTTGCAGACAGATACGGGGAATTACATGATTCATCAATACCAACTGAACGGATACAACATTATTCTGGACGTTTACTCCGGCGCGGTGCATGTCACCGACGAAGTCGCATACGATGCCATTGCAGGACTGGACGCCGGCAAGGACAGAGAGACCATCGGCCGGGAGCTTCTGGAGCGATACCGGGAAAAGGGACTGACGCAGGAGGATGTGGCGGATACCTTCTCGGACATTGACACACTGATACAGGACGGCAGGCTTTTTACCGAGGATGTGTTTGCGGATAAGGCCTTCGACCTCAAGAACCGCTCCAATGTCATCAAGGCATTATGTCTTCTGGTGACGCACACCTGCAACCTCAGCTGCTCCTACTGCTTTGCCTCCCAGGGAAATTTTCATGGGAAGGAGGGCCTCATGAGCTTTGAAACCGGAAAGAGAGCGTTGGACTTTCTGGTGGAGAATTCGGGCTTTCGCCGGAATCTGGAGGTGGACTTTTTCGGCGGCGAGCCGTTGATGAATTTCCAGGTCTGCAAGGACCTTGTGGCCTATGCCCGCAGCATTGAGCAGGAGAAGCACAAGAACTTCCGCTTTACGCTCACCACCAACGGTGTCGGCGTGGACGATGAGGTGATTGAGTGGGCCAACAGGGAGTGCTACAACGTAGTGCTGTCTCTGGACGGGCGCAGAGAGGTCAATGACCGCTTCCGCGTGGACCGGATGGGCCGGGGCAGCTATGACACGATCGTGCCGAAATTCCAGAAGTTCGCGGCATCGAGGGGCGGCCGCGGCTACTATATGCGGGGAACCTTTACTCATTTCAACACGGACTTTACAAAGGACCTGTTCCATATGGCGGATGACCTTGGCTTTACCGAGCTCTCGATGGAACCCGTCGTCTGCGATCCGGAGAGTCCGAGTGCGCTCACCGAGGAGGATCTGCCGGTTCTGTTCGAGCAGTACGAGCTGCTGGCAAAGGATATGATCCGCAGAGAGGAGGAGGGGAAGCCCATCACCTTCTACCACTATATGATCAATCTGGAGCACGGCCCCTGCATCTACAAGCGGATTTCCGGATGCGGCTCCGGAACCGAGTACATGGCCGTGACGGCCTGGGGCGATCTTTATCCCTGCCATCAGTTCGTCAGCGATCCGGCCTATAAGCTGGGGAACATCTGGGACGGCGTCACCAATACCGGGCTGCGGGATGAATTCAAGCTGTGCAATGTCTACGCACGGCATGACTGTGACAGCTGCTGGGCAAGGCTGTATTGCTCGGGGGGCTGTGCGGCCAATGCCTATCACGCGGCGGGCGACATCCACGGCACCTATGAATATGGCTGCCGGATCTTCCGCAAACGCATCGAATGTGCCATTATGGTGAAGGTGGCGGAGGCAGTGCGCCGGGCCGGGAAGGAGCAGTAAGCGATGAGCTATGAGGCAATCACATTTCCGAAGGACAGTGTTTTCCTGGTGACCGGCGGCGCCGGCTTCATCGGATCCAATGTTGCGGAGGCTCTTCTGCAGAAGGGGTGCCGCGTCCGCGTGATGGACAATCTTTCGACCGGCCACATTGAGAACCTTGACGCATGCAGAGAGAACCCGGATTTTACCTTCCTGCAGGAGGACATCCGGGATCTGGACGCCTGCAGAAGGGCGACCGAGGGCGTTGACTATGTCATTCATCTGGCGGCCTGGGGATCGGTTCCGCGCAGCATTGAGATGCCGCTCTTCTACGAGGAGGTCAACATCCGCGGGACGCTGAATATGATGGAGGCATCCCGGGAGAACGGCGTGAAGCGCTTTGCCTATGCATCGAGCTCTTCTGTGTACGGAGACTCTGTGCGGCTCCCCAAAAAGGAAGGGGAGGAGGGAAAGCCCTTATCCCCTTACGCGCTCACGAAGAAGGTCGATGAGATGTACGGGCAGATGTACAAGGAGATTTACGGCCTGAACACCTATGGGATGCGCTTTTTCAATGTATTCGGGCGGCATCAGGACCCGAACGGCGTTTATGCGGCCGTGATTCCGAAATTCATCCGGCAGCTCCTGAACGGCGAGACGCCCGTCATCAACGGAGACGGCAGACAGAGCCGTGATTTCACCTATGTAGACAACGTGATCGAAGGGTGCCTGCGCTGCTGTGCGGCTCCCGAGGAGGCGGCGGGAACCGCCTACAACATCGGCGCCGGCGGCAGGGAATATCTCATCGATGTGTATCATGACATCACCCGGGCTCTGGGGGTTGACACGGAGCCGGCCTATGGTCCGAACCGCGCCGGGGATATCCGGGACAGCAACGCGGACATCACCCGGGCGAGGGAGTGCCTCGGCTACGATCCTTCGTATGATTTCGCGGCGGGCATTCAGCTGGCCATTGACTGGTACAGGGAGAATCTGTGATCCGGCGCGGCAATTCGAGGCCGTGCAGCCGGGCAGAGGAGTCCGGCAGTGCGGCGATCTTCCGACAAGTGAGGTGAGAGGCTTGAGAATTGCAATCCGGCTGGATGACATCACAGCTGATATGAACTGGGAGAAGTTCCTGCGCTTCAAGGATCTGCTGGATCGCTACGGCGTAAAGCCGCTGCTTGGCCTTGTTCCGGACAACCGGGACCCGAAGCTCTCCGTCGATCCGCCCCGGGAGGATTTCTGGGAATATGTGAAGGAGCGCCGGGACAGGGACGGCTGGGTCCTGTGCATGCACGGCTGCCATCACGTCTATACCACCGGAAAGGGAGGACTGCTGCCGTTAAACCGGCAGTCGGAGTTCGCCGGTGAGGATTATGAGGAGCAGCGGGACAGACTGCGCAAGGGAAAGGAGCTGCTCGCCGCGCACGGCATCGAGACCACGCTGTTCATGGCCCCGGCGCATTCCTATGATCTGAATACCCTGATGGCGCTGCGGTCGCTCGGCTTCACCGGGCTGACCGACGGCTTCGGCACGAGGCCGTACTCCTATGCAGGACTGACCTTTTATCCGATTTCCTACCGGCGGGCGGACAGCCTGAAGAGGAAATCCGGCGTGACCACCTTTGTGGTGCACTGCAATACGCTGGAGGAGAAGGATTACGCGGCCTATGAGGAAATTCTCCGGGAGCAGGATATGATGGATTATGCGGAGATGCTGGAGCAGCCCGCCTCCCGGCAGAGCACGCCGGCCCGGCACCGCGAGCACTGGATGGCGCTGATCAAGCGCAGCGTGCGGGAAAGAAATGAGCGCAGGGGCTGAGGCAGCGTTTGCAGCTTCCGGCCCTTTGGGCCGGGAGCCGGTGATGGAGGAGAGCAGAATGCAGGAGCCGGTGAGGATTCTTCATGTGTTCGGCAGACTGAACCGGGGAGGCGCGGAGTCCCGCGTCATGGATCTGTACCGTCACATCGACCGCAGCAGGGTGCAGTTCGACTTTCTGGTGCACTATCAGGTGACGGCAGAGGATGCCGCCCGGATCCCGGCCCTGCTGAGAGAAGCGGCAGAGGAATCCGCGGCGGGGAAGACCGCCGGTACATCGGCACACCTTTCCTCCCGGGTGCTGTATGCACTGCGCCCGAGAGAGGATCTGGATGAGGAGGTCCTGGCGCTGGGCGGCAGAATCTATGTGCTGCCGCGGTTCACCGGGACGAATCTTGTGAGCTACCGGCGGGCCTGCCGGGAGCTGTTCGCTGCGCACCATGACTTTGCGGCCATCGAGGGACATATGACGTCCACGGCCGCGGTCTATTTGCCCATTGCAAAGGCGGCGGGGGTGCCGGTCACCATCGCCCATGCCAGAAGCGCGGGCGTGGATGCGGGGCTGAAGGGAACGGCAACGAGAATTCTCCGGCACTCTCTGGCCAAACGCTGCGATGTGATGATGTCCTGCTCCAGGGAGGCGTCCATCTCGGTATTCGGCAGGAGGGCCTATGAATCCGGGAGGATCATGAATGTTCCGAACGCACTGGAGCTCTCGGCCTTTGCCTTCGATCCCGGGCTGCGCCGCAGCGTGCGGGAGAGGTACGGCATTCCTGCGGATGCCCTGGTGATCGGCCATGTCGGGCGGCTGGATCCGGTGAAGAATCACACCTACATTGCCGAGATCGGGAAGGAGCTCCGGCGTCTGCAGGACAGGAGGCAGATCGTCTATCTGTTCGCCGGGAAGGGTCCCCTGCAGGAGGAGATCCGAAGGAACTTTGCGGCGGCAGGCCTCGACGGGCAGCTCATCTTCGCAGGGCAGCTGGAGCGCCGTGAAACAGCCGGCATCTACCAGGCCTTCGATGTGTTCGTCTTCCCCTCGCTCTATGAGGGGCTGCCGGGCACCGTGCTCGAGGCGCAGGCGGCCGGACTGCCCTGCGTCATTGCAGACACCATCACACCGGAGGTGGATCGGACGGAGCTGGTGCGAAGGCTCCCCCTGGGAGAGGAGAACGTGAGAGCCTGGGCGGCGGAGGTGCTGCGCAGGACCGGGGCGGAGGAGCTGGATGAGGCCGCAAGGAGAAGGGCTTCCGGGGATGCCATCCGTGCATTGTCGGAGGCGGGCTTTGAGATCGGGGCTGCGGCAGAGAGGATGCAGGCATTCTACCGGTCCCTGTCCGGCACGTGAGGCCTGCGCTGCGGCCGGACGGCAGCCTTGCGGGTGACGGCGCCTGCTGCGGCGGGCGGATCCTGCGAGGGGAACGTACGGCAAAGGAATGAATTTATGTGCGGAATCTGCGGATACATATCCCGGCGGGTGATCACGAGAGATCAGCTGACCGTCATGAACGATACCATGAAGGAGAGAGGACCGGACGACGCCGGCACAGAGCTCTGGGAGCTGCCGGGCGGACGGACGCTGGGCCTGGCGCAGCGCCGCCTGTCCATTCTGGATCTGTCTCCTCTGGGACATCAGCCGATGTCCACGCCGGACGGACGGCTTCACCTGGTTTTCAACGGGGAGATTTACAATTACCGGGAACTGCGGCAGGAGCTGACGGAGTACACCTTCCGGTCCGATTGTGACACGGAGGTGATTCTGGCGGCCTACCTTCGATGGGGGACAGCCTGCACAGAGCACTTCAACGGCATGTTCGCCATCGCACTGTATGACTGTGAGGAGGACGTGCTCATGCTGGCCAGAGACCGCATGGGGCAGAAGCCTCTCTACTACTGGCAGAACGGCGAGGAGCTGATCTTCGCCTCCGTACTGGCCCCCATTCTGAAGAGTCCCGGCTTCCGCGGGCGGATCCGGCGGGACGTCCTGCCCAGATACCTGTACCAGTCCTATATTCACTCGCCCGAGACCATCCTGGAGGGCGTTTTCAAGGCAGAGCCCGGGACGGTGATGGTATGGGAGCATGCAGCCTCCGCATCCTGCTCTCTTACCGTGCACCGCTACTGGGATGTGAAGGAGCAGTACCGCAGGATGCGGCAGGAACCGATCACCGATGAGGAGGAGGCGCTGGAGGAATTCCGCGATGTCCTGCGCAGATCGGTGCGCCGCCGGATGCTGGCGGATGTGCCGCTGGGGGCCTTCCTGTCCGGAGGATATGATTCCTCCCTGATCAGCGCGGTTGCCGCGGAGCACCTGGACGGGGTGCCGCTGCAGACCTTTTCCATCGGGTTTGAAGAGGCGGCCTACGATGAGTCCGTCTATGCCGAGAAGGTGGCGGACTGCCTCGGAGCGGATCATACGGTGCAGATCATCGGCGAGAAGGATCTGCTGGAGCTGGTGACGGATCTTCCGAAATTTTTCGACGAGCCGATGGCGGATTCCTCTGAGATCCCCACCATGCTGGTGTCGAAACTGGCCAGACAGAAGGTGACGGTGGCGCTTTCCGGAGACGCGGGCGATGAGCTCTTCTGCGGCTACGGCATTTATGACCGGGTGCGGGCGGCGCAGAGGCTGGACGGCCTGGGGAGAGCGGCGCACGTCGTCGGTCAGCTGCCCCTGGGCAGGGGACGGCTGGAGGATCGTTATCCGTTCCCGATCCGCGTGATCTCCTCCAACCGGAACCCGGAGACCAGGACGCAGTTCGGAGCGGGCAGCTATGTGGAGCTGGCAGAGAGAATGGTCCGAAGGGACAGCCCGCGCGGCGTCTGCGCGGCAGAGGGCTTTCTGCCGGTGAACTACGAATGGGAAACCTCCTATCCCGCGGACAACTGGCAGATCCGGCGCATGCTGCTGGATATGGAGACCTATCTTCCCGGGGATATTCTGACCAAGGTGGACCGGGCCTCGATGAAATACTCGCTGGAGAATCGCTGCCCCTTCCTTGATCCGGAGGTGATGAACTTCTCCTACCGCCTGGAGCATTCGCTGAAATATCACAGGCGTCCGGGGGAGAAGGGCTGGGAGAAGAAATATCTTCTGAAGCGTCTTGCCTTTGAATATATTCCGAGGGAGCTGCTGGAGCGGCCGAAGAAGGGATTTTCGGTGCCTCTCGGGAAGTGGCTTTCCGGCCCGCTGCGGGAGCAGCTGCTGGAGTATTCCGGGGAACGGCATCTGCGGGAGCAGGGACTGTTCGATCCGGAGGAGGTGGGCCGGCTGGTGCGCCGGTTCCTTGCCGAGGGCGACGGAGGGGCCGGCACCGGCCGGAATTATTCCGGGCTTCTGTGGGGCTTCTATGTGTTCGAACAGTGGGCAGATTATTGGAAGGATGCGCTGTCACTATGATCATAATCCGGATGTCGGGCGGACTCGGCAATCAAATGTTCCAATATGCGCTGTATCTGAAGCTGAAGGCACTGGGGAGAGACGTCTGCTTTGATGATGTCTCGCAGTATGATGCAGAGGCCTTCCGGAATTCCGGACAGAAGCGAAGACCCAAGCACCTTCGGGTATTCGGAATCCGTTATCCGAAGGCATCGCGGGAGGAGCTGATCCGTATCACGGACGCTGCGATGGATCTGCCGAGCCGTCTGCGCCGCAGGGTCTGCGGCAGAAGGAGTCTGGAGAAAACAGACCAGGACTTTATCTTTGATCCGTCCTTCCTCGAAGGGACGGAAGGGTATTACTGCGGCTGCTTCCAGAGCCCGCGCTATTTTGCAGGAGAGGAGGCGGCCGTGCGGAAGGCCTTCACCTTTCCGCCGGATCTGCTGGAGATTCCGGAGGGCACGGAGAAAAAGGAACGCCGGATTCTGGAGCAGGCAGCCCGCTATGCGCAGCGGATTCAGGAAGCCGGCGGGAACGGGGGCAGCACAGCCATCCACCTTCGCTTTGGCGATTATGTGGACAAGGGTGACATTTACGGAGGCATCTGTACGGATGCCTACTACAACACCGCAATCCGGAAATTAAAGGACAAATGTCCGAACATGACCTTTTTCGTCTTCTCCAACGATGAGGAGAAGGCGGGGGAGTGGATCCGTTATCAGGCGGAGCGGCAGGAGAATCTCGGCCGGGAGCGCTTCGTGCTGGTAAAGGGAAGCGATGAGGACCATGGATATCTCGATCTGTATCTGATGACGCTGTGCGGGAACCACATCATTGCGAATTCGAGCTTCTCGTGGTGGGGGGCCTGGCTGTGCAGGGAGCCGGGCAAAACCGTGTTCGCCCCCTCCGTCTGGAACAATGAGAAGGACGGCAGCGAGCTGCGGCGGACGGATATCTATGCAGATTTCATGCAAAGGATCAGCCCGATGGGGCAGGAGCTGACGGAAGAGCCGCTGGTCTCCGTGATCGTCACGGCGTACAACGTAGAGCCGTACATTGCGCGGGCTCTGGATTCCGTGTGTGCGCAGACCTGGCGGCACCTGGAGATCATCGCGGTGGACGACGGCTCAAGCGACGGGACCGGCGGGCTGCTGGACCGTTACGCGGAAAAGGATGCGCGGATTCGGGTGATCCACACGGAGAACCGGGGGGTGTCTGCGGCGCGCAACGAGGGCCTGGCGCACGCAAAGGGAGAATACGTGGGCTTTGTGGACGGCGATGACAGAGCACATCCCCCGATGTATGAGGCTATGGTGCGCGGCATGCTGGCTTCCGGAGCGCAGCTGGCGGCGGTGAATTACCGGGAGGTTGCGGCGGATGCGGCTCCCGCGGCGGACTGCGGCCGTGAAATTGACCCCATCCTTTCCGCAAGTGTATTATTACCGCAGCGGGAGGCGATCACCTGCTTCATCCGTGCCGGAATGGAGGGGACAGACGGAAGAGTTGTCCTGCATTCGGCGGTCTGGAGCAAGCTCTTCCACCGGAGTCTCCTTCGCGGGAACCGTTTTCCGGAAGGGAGCAGCGCAGAGGATATTCCGTTCACGACGAAGGCTCTGTGCCGTGCGCGGAAGGTGCTGTATCTGCCGTCTCCCCTGTACGACTATGTGCATAACCGGGAGGCGAGCATCATGAACAGCGGCCGTGCGAGGCGGACGCTTACACAGGAGATTCCGGCCTGGAGGGCGCACATGGAAATGCTCCGGGACGCGGGACTGTCGGAGCTGGCAGAGGAATCGGAGTACTGGTTCTACCGCAGAATGCTCTTTTATGAGGAGGACTACCGGAGCTGTCCGGAAACCAGGGAGGAGGCTGCGGAGCTGGAGAAGAGGATTCTGGCACACAGGGAGCGCATTCTGGAGCTTTGCAGCGGTCATCGGTACGGGAGAAGAGGGGACCGCGAGCGGCTGAAGCTCTATGTACAGGCACCGGAGAAGTATTACCGCCTGGCGGCGATCTATCAGGGAACAGTTGTCGCCTGGAAGAACCGATGAGAAGGGGCAGTCGGAGCCTATGAACAGGGCACAGGAAGGAAAGCGGAATACAGACCCCCGGGAGGCGGAGCGGGGACCGTGGAGGCAGCGGGCGGATGCGGCGACGGCAGCGCTGTTCTACATCGGGCTGTCTCTGGAGCTGGCCGTTGTGGTCCTGGACAAGAGCAGCTGGACGAATCCTTATGCCGGCCTGATGTACCGGGCGGCCTTTGTTCTGTTCGCTCTCCGCTGCCTTTTCTGCTTTCGGAGAGCCGGAGGGAGAGAGAATGGGATCTTTCTCCTGATCGCGGCCCTGGCGGTGCTGGACTGGCGTATATGCGGGCGCAACGATCTGCTCCGGGTTGTGGTTTTCATCCGGGCAGCCGGGACCATGAATGTGCGGAAGGCGATGAAATTCAGTTTTTTCGGAACGCTGGCGGGGTGCGGTGTTCTGATGGTGCTGGCACTGACCGGCGTCATGGGACACCTGTACCAGACCTATGATTACGGCCACGGTGTGGAGACGCGCTGGGACCTGGGACTGGGGCATCCCAATTCCCTGCACTGCATGGCGGCCATGCTCCTTCTGCTGGCGCTGTACCTGTTCGAAAAGAACATGAAGCTGCATCTGTATCTGCTCCTGGCCGTCGGCAATGTGCTGCTCTACGGACTCACACACAGCAATACCGGCTTCGCGATCGCGATGCTTGCCGTTGTACTCTCGGCATGGCTTCATTACAGCAGACGGGCTTCGGGGAGCGATGCGGTCTACCGTCTGGGAGAGGTGCTGACGGCGGGCTGCCTTGGCTTTTCCGTGCTGTGCGGGCTGTACAACCCGTCCGAGCACCCCTGGGTCAGCCGGCTGGACCGCGTGCTGACGGGACGCATCTCCTCCATGTGGACGACGACCTTTCATGAGGGGACGCTTTCGACGTGGAAGTGGTTCTCGGCGCGGTGGAATACCTGCTATTTTGACCTGGGATGGGTCCGGGTGATCTACTGGTACGGTGTGATACCGGCGCTTCTGATTGCGGCAGCGCTGTTCCTGATGCTGGAGCATGTCAGGAGGACCAGGGACCGGGCCGGCTTTGTGATGCTCCTGTGCATGACGGTGTATACCGTATTCGAGGCACATCTGGTGTCATCCTACATCGGAAGGAATTACGGGCTGTTCCTTGCCGCCCTGTACCTTCCGGCCGTCATAAAGGGGATGGGGAATGAATCCTAAGAACAGAATTCTTCAGATCTACGGCCTTTGGCTGATCGATACGATCTGCATCGCCTTGTCCTACTGGATCGCGACAAGGCTGCGCTTTACCGGCAACAACGATTGGGGCAACAAAACGCTGCACTATGCTGTGCTGGTGGTGTTCCTGCTGTTCTATACGATGTACAGCTTTTTCGCGGAATGGAACCGCGATTTTCTGGAGCGGGGGCTGTTCCGGGAAATCATTTCGATTCTGCAGTTCAACGGGGTCATGATCCTGGCGTCTCTTGCCTTTGTTTTCTTTGTCAACTGGGGCAGGATCCTGTCCAGACAGGTCATCCTCAATTTCATCTGGATCGATCTGCTGCTGATGTATGCGGCACATGTCGGGTACAAGGCTCTGCTGCAGCGCATTCTTGCGGATGACAAGCAGGTCGCGAAGATTCTGGTGGTGACGCCGCCGGAGCTGGCGGATGAGACCATCACGAAGCTGCGCCGGAGCATGGGATCCGGGTATCAGATTGTGGGGGCGGCCTCCATCCGCTGCGGAGAGGATGCGACGGACCGGGAGAGAGAGGATGTGTTCCGCGATATGACGGAGCGTCTCACGCAGATTGCCTTTGACGAGGTGTTCATCAATGCGCCGGGACTGGACGGGAGCGAGATCCGGCCGCTGATTGACGGCTTTGAGGAAATGGGCGTTGTGTGCCGCTACAATCTGGGCCTTCCGGAGATTACGGGTGCCTCTGCCAAGGTGGAGAATCTGGGAGAGTACATTACCGTTACGTATACGAAATTCCGCTCGAGCTACAAGCGGCTTCTGATCAAGCGGCTGTTCGATATCCTCGGCGGTCTCGTGGGACTGCTGATCACCGGCATCCTGACGCTGTTCATTGCCCCCGCGATCAAGCTGGATTCGAGGGGACCGGTGTTCTTTGCGCAGACCAGAATCGGCAAGAACGGCAGGCGGTTCCGGATCTATAAGTTCCGGTCCATGTACCAGGACGCCGAGGCGAGGAAAAAGGAGCTGGAAAAGGACAACGAGGTGCAGGGCCTGATGTTCAAAATGGAGCATGACCCCCGCATCACGAGAGTAGGAGCCTTTCTGCGCAGCACCAGCCTGGATGAATTCCCGCAGTTTCTCAACGTACTGAAGGGGGATATGAGCCTTGTGGGGACAAGGCCGCCGACGGAGGATGAATTCGAGCAGTACAACGAGCATTATCGGCGGCGTCTTTCCATGACGCCGGGACTCACAGGCATGTGGCAGGTCAGCGGACGCAGCAACATAGCGGATTTTGATGAGGTTGTGCGGCTGGACCTGGAATACATTGACAACTGGTCGCTGACCTTGGATTTCAAGATCCTGCTGCAGACGGTGGTCGTGGTTCTGAGGCACCGGGGGGCGAAATGACGCATCACATCTGTATGATTGTTCCGGATCCGCTGGTGCACGGCGGGATTGCGGCTGTGACCGCAGGCTATTACGGAAGCCGTCTGGAGAAGGATTACCGGATGACCTACGTGCAGTCCTACTGCGACGGCAGCAGGGCGGCGAAATTGCGCAAGGCGCTGAAGGCCTACCGGCAGTTCCGGAGGATCCTGCGGAAGGACCCTCCGGAACTTGTTCATGTCCATTCCTCCTTCGGCCCCAGCTTCTACCGCAAGCTCCCCTTCCTTCTCATGGCGGCGCACAGAGGGATTCCGGTGGTGAATCACATTCATGGCTCGGCCTTTGATGCGCTGTACACCAATGCATCAGAGAGCAAGAGACGGCTGGTCCGCTGGGCATACGGGAAATGCACCCGCATGATTGTTCTGTCCGGGCACTGGAAGGGCGTGCTGGGAGAGGCCTATCCGGAGGAGAGAATCCGCGTGGTGCCCAATTACAGCATCCTTCATCCGGAGGCGCTGGAGGAAGAGCGCTGCAGGAGGCGGCTGGAGAGGCGGCAGATTCTGTATCTGGGTGTTCTCACCGAGGGAAAGGGGATGCGGGAAATGCCGGAGGTGATCCGGAGAGTAACGGCTGCCTGCCCCGGCGCCCGCTTTGTGTTCGGCGGCGTCGGAGATCCGGGGCTTGCCGCAGAGGGGCTTTCGGAGGAGACGGTGCGGGAGCACCTTGTCTTTCCCGGCTGGGTGCGGGGAGAGGAGAAGGAAAGGCTCCTGGAGGAGAGTGCGGTTTTCCTGCTGCCCTCCCATATGGAGGCCATGCCCATGTCCCTGCTGGAGGCCATGGGATACGGGCTGCCGATGGTGACGACGAGGGTCGGCGGCATCCCTGCGCTTGCGGGCGAGGGACCGCAGGCCGCTCTGTGCCCCGTGGGAGATGCGGGAGCAATGGCGGCTGCCATCGTCCGGCTCCTTGGCAGCCGTGCGGCGTGGAAAGAGGCGGCAGACGCCTCCTTCCAAAGAGCGCAGAGCGAATTCAGCTTCGAAGCGCATCTGGAGCGGCTGGAGACGGTATACCAGGAAGTGCTGGGGACAGAAGGATGACGGACACGCAGCAGTACAGAGGGAGCTCTGAAGGGGGCTCCCGGAGGAGAGAGGCATGAGCGGAGCCCCTGCCACACAGAAGAATACGGCCGAGGGCAGCCCCTTTGTCAGTGTCATCGTGCCGGTATACAACGGCGGGGCCTACCTGCAGCCCTGCATAGACAGTGTCCTGGGACAGTCCTTTACGGATCTGGAGCTGGTACTGGTGGATGACGGCTCCCGGGACGGGAGCGGTGCGGTCTGCGACAGGGCGGCGCAGAAGGATCCGCGGGTCCGTGTGATCCATAAGGAGAATGAGGGACTGATTGCGACCTGGATCCGCGGCGTGCGGGAGAGCCGGGCACCGTATCTGAGCTTTCTGGACTGCGACGACTGGCTCTCCGCGGACCATCTGGCGGCAATGACAGCAGAGCTTGCGGAGGTACAGGACCCGGGAGAGGACCGGCAGATCATCTGCGGCAGCTATGTCATTGAGCGCGAGTGGAATCATACGGCGCAGAAGGAGGGCAGCGCTGCAGCTGCCGGCACGTACGAAGGGGAGGCGCTGCGGGCCCTCAAGGAGAGACTCCTGGGCAATGAGAGGCGAACCGTGATCCTGTCGCGCTGCATGAAGCTGTTCTCAAGAAGACTCCTGGAGGATAACCTGCATTACTGCGATGCATCGATCCGCATGGGGGAGGATGTGAGCATTACGGTGCCGGCGCTGCTGGATGCCGACAGGGTGGTGCTCCTGGCGGGCAGTTACAGCTATCATTACCGCTTTGTCGCATCCTCCATGGTGCACGGCTACGAGGCCGGCATGTACGGCAGCATGCTGCGGCTGCGGGAGATCCTGCACCGTGTCATGCGGGAGAAACGGATTGCGAACGGGGCCATGCAGGTGGAGCGGGAATTCCTGCTGCTCTTTTGCCTGGTTCTGAAAAATGAGCTGCGGCGGACGGATGCTCCGGGGAGCGAGATCACGGACAGAGTGCAGGAGCTGTGCCGGGAGGCGGACGCACCGCGGCGGGCCGCCGCGTTCGGCACAGCGGTGAAGGACCCCGCCAACCGGCTGCTGTTCTTTGTGATGAGGCATCCCGGAGGGCTTCGGATCCGCGCGGTGCGGCGGGTGTTCCTCCTGCAGAAGAGAAGGTCAGTATGAATCCTACGATCAGCATCATCATTCCGGTGCATAATGCAAAAGAAACGCTGGCAGGCGCAGTAGAAAGCGTGATGCATCAGACCATTCTGGAGAGCTGCCCCGCGGCCGGTCTGGAAATCGTTCTCGTGGACGATGGCTCGGAGGATGAAAGCGGGCGGCTCTGTGATTCCTATGCGGAATGGGATGGCGGACGGACGGTTGTCATCCACATGGAGGACGAGGGCGTATCCGAGGCGAGAAACCGCGGCCTCGATGCGGCCGGCGGTGAGTTCATCACCTTTCTGGATGCCGATGACGCCATGGAGCCCTCCATGCTGGAGGAGCTGTATGCGCTGCACTGGAGAACCGGCGCCGAGATCTGCGGCTGCGGCTTCTGCCGGGTGACGCCGAAGGAGGCGGCAGAGTATGCGGAGAGGCCGGACGAAGGCGGCAAGAGCTCCGGGGCAGGGGCGCTTTGCAGATCGGCGGCAGCGGAGCATACGCTGCTGCAGGGGAGCGGCGTGATCCGCGACGGCATTCTGCAGGGAGACACCCGGGTCTGGAGCAAGCTTTTCACGCGGACGCTGATCGGCGATAAGAGATTTCAGAAGGGACTGACCATCGGCGAGGATTTCCTCTTTGTCATGTCCCTTATCGGCGAGGAGACGCGATATGCGGCGGCGGCGGCCCCGCTCTACCGCTATACCGTGAATCCGAGGGGAGCGATAGAGCGGCCCTTTGTGCCCTCCTATATGGATCAGCTGCGCTGCTATGAGGAGGCGGAGAAGCTTCTGGCCCGCAATATGCCGGCGCTTCTTGCAGATGCAGAGACAGCAGACCGCCTCTGCCGGCTCCGGATCAGCGCGGAAGTTCTGACGGCCATGAAGATTGCGCGGCTGCCCGCGGCGGGGCGCCGGCAGTATGCAAAGGAGTTTGCGGTGTGCCGCAGTGCCCTGAGGGGGCAGCTGCAAAGACCCGGTACGGCCGCACTGCTGACCCGTAGGGAGCGTGGAAAGGTATTCCTGCTCCGATACCTGCCGGCTGTCTTCGGTCTGGCGGCAAGGGCGGCGGCACAAAGGAAGCAAAGAAAGAAGTTCTGAAGGAAATGCCTGACGGCAGACAGAGGTAGCTATGACGGAGATCGCACTGTATATGCATGCCGGCAGCGGCAATCACGGCTGTGAGGCCATCGTGGATTCCCTGGTCCGCATGATGCCGCTGGACCGCTTCACCCTGATGACCAATGCGGCCGGGGAGGATGAGCGGTATCTGCCGGCAGAGGTGAAGGCCAGAATCCGAATTCTGGAGGAGCGGCATCTGCAGGAGCACAGGGCGGCCCATGTCCTTTATTACGGCTACCGAAGGCTGACGGGAGACGGGGAGTCGTTCCTGCGCTACCGTTATCGGCCGCTGACCGGGAAGGGAGCGCCGAGGCTGGCGGTTTCCATCGGCGGCGACAACTATTGCTATGCCAATATGACAAAGGACCTGATGACGGCCAATGCCATGTTCAACCGGCAGGGAACGGCAACCGTGCTCCTCGGCTGTTCGATTGAGCCGCAGCTCCTGGGCGTGGAGGAGAAGGCTGGAGAGGAGAACGGTGCGGGGACAGCTGGGGGGAGCTTCCCTGCTGCGGATGCGGCAGAGGCGCGCCCTGCGCAGTTCGTGCAGGGGGAAGCGGCAGGGAGCGAAGAGGTACAGCGCCTTCGGGAGGATCTGCACCGATACCGGCGCATCCTTGCGCGGGAGAGCATCTCCTACGGGGCCATCCGCACGGCGCTGGCCGCCTCATACGGAGAGGAGGCGGCGAGCCGGGTTGTGTACTGTCCGGACCCTGCCTTTTTCCTTCCGGCAGACGAGAGCGGGCTGCCGGAGGGGCTGGAATCCGGGAATACCGTGGGAATCAATTTAAGCCCGATGATCGAGGAGTATGCGGCGGATCCCGCTGCGCCCCTGAGGGCATATGCGGCGCTGATCCGGGAGATTCTCTCCACTACGCAGATGAAGGTCGCATTGATCCCTCATGTTGTATGGGAGAGGAGCAATGACCGGGCGCCTTTGACCAGGCTCTATGAGCAGTTCGCGGACACGGGGAGGGTTCTGCCGGTGCCGGACATGTCTGCGGAGAGGCTCAAGGGAGTGATCTCGAACTGCCGCTTTTTCATCGGCGCGAGAACGCACGCGACCATCGCCGCGTATTCGACCATCATCCCGACGCTGGTGGTCGGTTATTCCGTAAAGGCCCGGGGCATCGCCCGGGATCTTTTCGGGACGGAGGAGCATTATGTCCTTCCGGTGCAGGAGCTGCGGGAGCCGCAGCAGCTCCTGGATGCCTGGCACTGGCTGCTCGCGAATGAGGACGGAATCCGGTGCCGCCTTGCGGAGAACGGGATCCGGCTGCGGGCAGGCGCGAGGGGCAACGCAGAGGAGCTCCGCCGCATCCTGCAGGAGATGGAGGAAGAACAGTAAAGGAGGAGCGGCCCATGGCAGGAAGGGGTACGCCGGGGAGAGTCCGGCTGGCAGAACGGAATATCGCATTCGGGTATGCAGGACAGGCGGCTACGGCCGTGATGTCCTTTGTTCTGCGCACGATCTTCATCCGGCATCTGTCCGAGGAGCTGCTGGGCGTCAATTCCCTGTACACCAACATCCTGTCCATCCTCTCCATGGCGGAGCTGGGAATCGGAACAGCGCTGAATTTCGCCCTGTACCGGCCGGTGGCCGAGGGCGATACGGAGAAGATCAAATCCTACATGCAGATGTACCGGAAGGCTTATACGGCCATCGCCCTGGTGGTGGCAGGGATCGGCCTTCTCCTGGCACCGTTTCTGCGCTTTCTGATCAAGGATCCCGGGGCGATCACCGTCCGGGAGATGACAGTCTATTATCTGATCTTCCTGTTCAATACGGTGAGCACGTATTTTGTCTCCTACAAATACAGTCTCTGCAACGCCGAGCAGAAGAATTACATCCAGACCAACATCAATACGCTCACCAAGATTGCGGTGTCGCTCCTGCAGATTGCCGTGATCCTCCTGACGCAGAACTTCCTCCTGTATCTTCTGACGGACATGCTGGTGCAGCTGCTGCAGAAGATATTCGTCTCCCGGTACATGGACCGCCTGTATCCGTATCTGCGGGAGAAGAAGGTGCAGCCGCTTTCCAAAGAGGAATCCGGCGAGGTGTGGCGCAAGACCCGTGCGCTGGTGCTGCACAAGGTGGGAGATGTGGCAAGGCTGCAGACGGACTCGCTGATCATCTCCTCCTTTATCGCGGTGGCGGTCTCAGGCATGGTGGACAATTATAATCTCGTCATCAATGCCGTCACCAATTTCGTCAACATCATCTTCAATTCCGTGATTTCAGGCTTCGGCAATCTGATTGCAACGGAGACAAGGGATCGCCAGTATGAGCTGTTCCGGGTCTACCGCTTTTTCGCCAGCTGGGTTTACGGGTTCGCGGTGACGGGCTTTTTCGTTCTCCTGACGCCGCTCATCCGGCTGTGGCTGGGAGATGCCTGGGTCCTGCCCTCTGCGGCGGTTTCTCTGATTCTGATCGATCTGTATTTCAAGGGCGACCGCATTGTCCTGTCCAATTACAAGACAGCGGCGGGCGTTTTTGAGCAGGATAAATACCTGGCTCTGATCCAGGGAGCGGTGAATCTCGTGCTGTCGGTGTGGCTGGTGCAGCGGATCGGTCTGGCCGGCATCTATGTGGGCACCGTGATCTCCGGGCTGATCGCGAATGTGACGAAGCCGGTCATCATCTACCGGGTGTGCTTCGACCGGCCCTGCGTCCGGTATTTTACGGACTCGCTCCGCTACGCAGGCACGGTTCTTGCCGTGGCAGCGGGCCTCGGCGCAGTGGGGAGCCATGTTCTGGAAAGGCTCACCCTTCTGCGGTTCATCGGGATGGCGGTCGTTGTTACGGCGGTCTTCAACGGAGTGTTCCTGCTGCTGTTCGGCAGGAGTGAGGAATTTCGGTATCTGAAGACCGTGCTGCTGCGCAAGCTCGGGAGATGCAGGTGAAGCGCTCCGGTGCGGAGAGGAAAATTATGGTCAGGGCAGTTCATTCGGAAACCGAATACCGGGAGAGCATCGGCCGGATGGCCGAGGAGGCGGCGAGGCAGCTGCGGGAGATGGCGCATCCGTCGGCATCGCAGAGAGGGAAGACGCTGGTCAAACGGCTGCTGCACCGTCCGGGTGCGGCGGCGGATCCGATCTTCTGGCCGGCGGGGCTGCTGATGCTGGGACTTTCGGAGGCAGGGAGGTATGAGCCGGCGGAGGAGTATCTGGCTCCGTGGCTGGCCGGCGGCATGCCGGTGCGGCATCCGGACGATGCCATTGCGGGCACGGTGCTCCTGCGGCTGTATGAACAGACCGGAAAGCAGGAATATCTGGAGGGAGCAGAGCGGATCCGGGAGTATCTGCACCGCTGCAGACGGGATGCCGAGGGTGCTCTTGTCTATGGACAGAGGAGCGGCAACGACCGGATCTATGCGGACGGCACGGGACAGGCGGCCATGTTCCTTTCGGCCATCGGGGAAAGAGAGCAGGCCGGCAGGCAGCTCTCACTGTTCGCGGCCCGCGGGCTGGATGAGCGGACCGGGCTTCCGTATCACGGGTACGAGGCGTCCTCCGGGCAATGTCACGGCATCATCGGGTGGGGGCGGGCCGTCGGCTGGCTCCTGTTCGGGCTGGCATCGTGGGCAGGCGCGAGAGGAGCTGCGGCGCCTTTGCACGGCAGCCCGGAGGAGTCATGCGCGGTCCGGGACGGGACCAGCCTGCTGCTGCCGGAGACAGAGCGGGCGGTATGGCAAAGGCTCCTTGGCGCGGTGCATGAGTACCGCCGGGAGGACGGTCTGTTCGCCTGGCAGCTGGAATGCGCGAAGGGCCCTCTGGACACGTCGGCGAGCGGTATGATTTACTATGCATTGCAGCTTCTGGCGGAGCAGGATGCTGCCGGGAGCGGTCTGTCGTCGCCCTTTACCGGGGAGGAGCTGGATCTGGCGGCACACTCACTCCTTGCGCAGACGGATGCCGGGGGACGCGTCCTGCAGTCCTCGGCGGAATGCGTTGATTTTGCCCAGTATGTGCAGCAATACGGGACCTATCCGTGGGGACAGGGCGCGGTACTGGCCTTTCTGGCGCATCGCCTGCAGAGTAAGCGCTCCGACAACGCAGGACCTTTTTGAAAAAGCAGAGAATGTAGACCGGCGCGGCAGCGCAGTGGAGCAGAGAATGATTATTGTTAAGGTGAAGGGCGGACTGGGGAATCAGATGCAGCAGTACGCCCTGTATTGCAAGCTTCGCAGCATCGGAAGGGAGGCCAGACTGGACCTGTCCTGGTTCGATCCGGAGAACCAGAAGGATATGCTGGCCCCCCGGGAATGCGAGCTGCTGCGGTTCCGGAACCTTCCCTATGAAACCTGCACGCCGCAGGAGAGAGAAGAGCTGCTGGGCAGTGATTCCGTCTGGGGAAAAGCGGCACGAAGGCTGCATCTGGGTGCAAGGAGTGCGGGAAGGCGCTTTACCGAGGAGAAAATGTATCACCCGGAAATCTTCCGGATGGAGAACGCTTATCTGGACGGATATTTTGCCTGCACCAAATATTACGAGGACATACTGGATGAACTGCGGCAGGTATTCGTCTTCCCGGCCAGCGTGATTCCGGAGGTCAATGCACGGAATCTCGCGGTGATTCGGGAGATGGAGGATGCCTACACCTTTTCCTGCGCCGTGCACCTTCGGCGGGGGGATTATCTGGATGCGCAGAACGCGCCGCTCCTCGGCGGCATCTGCACCGAGGGGTATTATCAGGGAGCGGTGGATTATCTGGAGCGCGCGGTGGCTGCGATGGGCGGCGGCCGGAACCTCCATTTCTACATCTTCTCCGATGATCCCGCCTATGCGAAGGCCTGCCATTTCGGAAATTACGGGGAGGCCGTGACCGTGTGTGACTGGAATGAAGAGGAGGACAGCATGCTGGACATGCAGCTGATGTCGCACTGCAACGGCATCATCGCAGCCAACTCCACCTTCTCCTTCTGGGGCGGGAGGCTGAACGCCCGGGAGCCGCGGCTCCTGCTGCGGCCGCTCCGGCACCGCAACAACCAGATCCCGGATCCGGAGAAAATGCGGGATTACTGGAAGGGCTGGACCTTTGTGGATACGGACGGCCGGGTGCTGTAGTGGCGTCCCCGGCGTGCTATAATAAGAACTCAGTACGGCGGCAGCCGTACCGAATTCAGGAAGATAAAGGAGCAGTATGAGCAGGATCATTCTAACCGGCGACCGTCCCACCGGCCGCCTTCACATCGGACATTACGTGGGATCTCTGCGCCGGCGCGTGGAGCTGCAGGAACAGGGGGGATTTGACAGGATCAACGTCATGATCGCGGACGCGCAGGCGCTGACCGACAACGCGGACAATCCGGAGAAGGTCCGCCGGAATATCATCAATGTAGCATTGGATTACCTGGCGGCAGGCCTTGATCCGGAGAAAACCACCATCCTGGTGCAGTCGGCCATCCCGGAGCTGACGGAGCTGACCTTTTACTACGCCAATCTGGTGACGGTGGCAAGGCTCCAGCGGAATCCTACGGTGAAATCGGAGCTCGGCATGCGGGGCTTCGGCAACAGCATTCCGGTCGGCTTTTTCACCTATCCGATTTCGCAGGCGGCAGACATTACGGCCTTTAAGGCCAATGTGGTTCCCGCCGGTGAGGATCAGGAGCCGATGATCGAGCAGACAAGGGAGATTGTACGCAGCTTCAACCGGACCTATCATTGTGAGGTGCTGGTGGAGCCGGAGCTTCTCCTGCCTCAGAACCAGGCATCCATGCGGCTCCCCGGCACGGACGGAAAGGCCAAGATGAGCAAATCCCTCGGCAACTGCATTTATCTTTCGGATGAGGCAGACGAGATTAAGAAAAAAGTGATGAGCATGTTCACGGATCCGGATCACCTTCGCATCGAGGATCCGGGGAAGCTCGAGGGCAACACCGTGTTCACCTATCTGGATGCCTTTGCAGAGAAGAGGCATTTCGAGGAGTTCCTGCCGGAATATGCCGATCTGGATGAGCTGAAGGAACATTATCAGAGAGGCGGCCTCGGGGATGTGAAGGTGAAGAAGTTCCTGAACAATGTCCTGCAGTCCACCCTGGAGCCCATCCGCACCAGGCGCCATGCCTACGAGAAGAACATCGACTACATCTATGAGGTCCTTCGAAAGGGAACGGAGGAGGCCCGGGAGACGGCCGCCCGTACGCTCTATGAAGTGAAGGATGCCATGAAGATCAACTATTTTGATGACAGGGAGCTGATCCTGCAGCAGCAGAGAGAGTTTGATGAGGCTGCGAAGGAACGGGAGGCACTGGAAGCCCGCAAGGCGCGGAGCCGTGCGGCGAACCAGAGACAGAAGGAGCAGGGCTAGCACCGAGGGGCAGTGATTTCCGGCATCCCTGAGAAGGCCGGAGACGGAAGAAGCGGGACTTGTTAAAAAGGAGGTAGCGGACATGAAAATTCTGGTAACAGGCGGTGCCGGCTTCATCGGAAGCCATACCGTGGTGGAGCTGCTGGCAGCGGGCCATGAGCCGATCATTCTGGACAACCTTTACAACGCCAGCAGGAAGGTGCTGGACCGCATTGAGGCCATTGCCGGCGTAAAGGTTCCCTTTTATCAGGTAGATATCCGGGACAGAGAGGGTCTGAACCGGGTGTTCGATGCCGAGCAGCCGGAGGCGGTCATTCATTTCGCCGGACTCAAGGCCGTGGGAGAGTCCGTGAAGAAGCCGTGGGAGTACTATGACAACAACATCACGGGGACGCTGACCCTGGTGGATGTGATGCGTCAGCATGGATGCAGGAATATTATTTTCTCTTCCTCGGCCACCGTCTACGGAGATCCTGCCTTTGTGCCCATCACGGAGGAGTGCCCGAAGGGACAGTGCACCAATCCGTATGGCTGGACGAAGTCGATGCTGGAGCAGATCCTCACGGACATCCAGCATGCAGATCCGGAATGGAATGTTATTCTGCTGCGTTACTTCAATCCCATCGGCGCCCATAAGTCCGGCACCATGGGCGAGAACCCCAACGGCATCCCGAACAACCTGATGCCGTACATCACGCAGGTCGCGGTGGGCAAGCTGGAGAAGCTCCATGTGTTCGGCAACGATTATGACACGCCGGACGGGACGGGAGTGCGCGATTATATCCATGTCGTAGATCTTGCCAGAGGACATGTGTGTGCGCTGAAGAAGCTTGCACCCGGCTCCGGCTGCAGCATCTATAATCTCGGCACCGGCGTCGGCTACAGCGTGCTGGATATCGTGCATAATTTCGAGGAGGCGACGGGCCGTAAGATCCCCTACGTGATCGATAAGAGGCGCGCCGGCGATATCGCAACGTGCTACTGCTCAGCGAAGAAGGCGAAAGAGGAGCTCGGCTGGGAGGCGCAGTTCGGCATCCGCGAGATGTGTGAGGATTCCTGGAGATGGCAGAGCCAGAATCCGAACGGCTACGAAGGGTGAGTCATGTTCCGTTTATGGGCGAAGGAATGGCAGGGAGGACACCTTGTCCGTGAAATGACGGTCGAGGATCCCGGAGAGGACACCAGAACGCACAAGGTGATGCACGCCGTAACAGCGGTCTGCCGCGCCTTCGATCTGCCGGAACCCCTCTGGCTGGAGCCGAATGTCAGAGAGTTCCAGAGGCGTGCCAGGTGTCGCTTCAACCAGGATAATTTTGTGGAGGAGCTGCCCTTCGATTATCTGGAAATTGAGATTGTGGAAGAGGATCCGTGGTTTGTGTAGCAGCCGTTTTGTGCCGGAGGCTGCGGTCCGGAGTCTTCTGCGGCAGACCCATCCTAGACAGGTACTGCGTTTTCTATGGAATTGTTCTCATTACAGTACGTTCTGTTCATTTTCATATTGCTGTTATTGTATTATGTGCTGCCGCGGGCTCTGCCCGCAGCGGCACGTTTTGGCTGGGTGATTCTGCTGGCAGCGAGCCTTGGGTATTACGCCTTTTCTGCGGGGGCAGCCCTCCTTCTCCTGCTGCTGACCGCGTTTACGGTCTGGCGGGGAGGCCGGCTCCTTGCGGACTGCGATGCTGCGTGGCGGCAGCAGAGAAAAGAGGCCTTTCCGTCCAAAGAGGCCAAAAAGGAGGCCAGGAGAAAAGCCAGCGCCAGGAAGCGGCGGATTCTTGCGGCGGTACTGCTCCTGAATTTCGGCATTCTGGCGGCACTGAAATATGCGGCTCCGCTCCTTGGACTTTCCTTTGGCACCGGCGGGCTGCTCCTGCCTCTTGGCATTTCCTTTTATACCTTTCAGGCGGCCTCGTATCTCATCGATCAGTACAACGGGAAATATCCTGCGGAGCCGTTGTTCCTGCATTTCCTCCTGTTCGTTTCCTGGTTCCCGCAGCTGCTGCAGGGACCTATCGGACGGTATGACAGCCTGCGGGAGGCTCTGTTCACGCAGAAGGCCTTTGACGGAGAGAGAACAAAGCGTGCCCTCCTTCGGATTCTGTACGGCCTTGTGAAAAAATATGTCATCGCCGACCTGCTGACGGGCAGCATTGCGGCGGTGCTGGATCAGGGAAACATCGGAGAGCTGCCGGGGAGTCTGGTGGTGCTCGCTATCCTCCTGTATTCCGCACAGCAGTACGGCGACTTCTCAGGCGGCATCGATATCGTCACCGGCGTTTCGGCTCTGTTCGGCATCGGACTGGCGCCCAACTTCCGTCAGCCGTATTTCGCCGTCTCACTGGGGGACTTCTGGCGCCGCTGGCACATTTCGCTGGGAGCCTGGATGAGAGACTACCTCTTCTATCCCTTTGCACTGCTGCCCTTCATGCAGCGCCTCGGCAAATGGTGCACACGGCATTTCGGGAGCCGCGGGAAACATCTGGGACGCGTCCTGCCTGCCGGAATCGCCAACCTGCTGGTGTTCGCGGTCGTCGGGATCTGGCACGGTCCGGAGCTGCACTACCTCCTGTGGGGGCTGTACAACGGTGCGGTCATCGCCCTCTCGGATTTGACGGAGCCCTTCTGGAAGGGCCTGCCTGTGCGGCTCGTGCCCGGAGCCCTTCGGGAACGCCGAATCGGAAAGAGACCGATAGCTTCCCGCCTGCTCCGCACCGCCCGGACCTTTCTCATCGTGAACATCGGATGGTATTTTGACCGCATCACCGATGTGAAGGAATGCCTGCGTGCCTTTGCCGTTACGCTGACGCACTTTTGCCCGGGAGAGCTGGTGCACGCCGTGCAGACCCAGATCCTCGCGAGGTCCACGGCCTTCAATCTCGCCGGCTCCTGGACCCTGGCCCTGGTCGGAGTGATTCTGGTCTTTGCAGTCAGCCTGCAGACCGAGCGGGGAACAGATGTGTACCGGCAATTTCAGAGCATACGCTTCGTGCCGAGGATGTGCATTGTCGTTCTCCTATTGCTGCTGGTCGCCGCCTCCTTCCTCTTCACGGAAACCTCCGGCGGGTTTTTGTATGCAAACTTTTAACCGTTCAGTACCTGCCTCTTCCAATGGGAAGCTGCTGCTCGCAGCAAGCTTCCCATTGGAAGAGGCAGGCGGTCAGGAAGCGAAGCTTCTATAAAAAGACCGCCCGAATCGAGGAAAATGCGGAGCATTTTCGAGATTGGGGTGCTGAACGAGAGGAGAAAAGGTCAGGAGAGTGACCGCCTGAATAAAATGAACTACTTTAAATGTAAATGGAATCAGTGCCGTAGCAGAACTCTGTGCAAGCTCCTGGTCCTGGGCACCCTGCTGCTGGCCTCCAACGGAATCCTGTGCTGGCTGCTGGAGCCTTTCTGCAGCTCGTCGCAGGAAATGTGGCAGAATTTTCATGCCATGCAGCAGGTGGATCTGGTATATACCGGCACGTCCCAGTGTCTGCAGGGCATCAATCCCCTGACGGTGGATGCGGTCTGCGGCGGGACCTCCTACAATATGGCGACGAACATGCAGTCCCTTGCTGACTCGCGGGAGGCCATCGCGGCGGCAATCGAGGAATACGGCATCCGTTGTGCCGTTCTGGCTGTCGACCATGAGATCCTGCCCGGGTCGCGTACGGAGAATGCGAGAGCGGCGCAAAGCTTCTGGCACGGAAAGGCGGTGACGGAGAGCTCTGCCGGGGCGAGGCTGCGGGATGATCTGCGGTTCATGACTTCTGCTTCGTTTATCGGCAAACCTGCCAGCCTGACCTATCTTACGCCGTGGGTGTACAACCGGACGTCGGATGTGCTGCGGAATGTGAGGGAGAAGCGGAACGGGACCATCCTCGATGCAGCCGGCCATCGAAATGAGAGGGGATTCCAGCCGTCCTCCGAGGAGCTGGATCCTGCGCAGGAATTCATCTCGTGGGAGGAGGCAGAGGCTTGGGATGAGGAGGCCGTGTCCCTGCAGGATCTGTATCTGTCAGAGGAGAATCGGGGAGAGCTGGAAGCAATCCGCGATCTTTGCAAAGACAACGAGGTGGAGCTCCTGGTGGTGATCCTGCCTTATCCGAACTGCCTGAGCATATACCGCAGAGACGATGTGCTCCGGGTGGATGAAGAGCTCCGGGAGATTTTCGATGCGGAGGGGTTTGACTTCTATGATTTCAATCGGATTCTGCCGGAATACTATGACGCCTCGGGCAATGAGAACTACAGCGATGTGGGACATATGAACGAACGAGGTGCAGAGCGGTTCTCCGCCTTTCTCGGCTCCTTCCTGCAGGAGAGGAAGAATGGGACAAAGGTGGATGCATGGTTCCGCGGATATCATAATTCTATATGAATTTAGACACACATTGAACACAATTGACAACTATACTCATTTTCAATGAAAGGCAAAAAGAGATACCTGTTCGGCACCTGAAGGCAGTCCTTTCCTGATTGAAACGGAGGGTGCAGAACAGATGATACATACTTAAATGAGGAGGTACAGATCATGGCGGAAGAATATAACAACGGCAGCACCGGTAACAATTATCAGTACAGCGATTCGTCCGGTTATCAGACGAACGGCACCGGGAACGGAGGCTGGCAGCATACGGACAGCAGCGGAAACGGAAACGGCAGAAACGGCGGAAACGGCGGAAAGAAGAACGGCGGCGGAAAGGTCGTACTGGCCGTTGTGCTGGCGGCAGCTGTGGGTGTGGCCGGTGGATTCGGCGTGAGCCGCGCGGTCGGCACAGCGGAGAATGACGCAGGCAGAGAAGAGCAGACGGCAAAGGCCGCAGAGGAACAGGACCAGACGACAGAGCAGGCATCGGACGATACGGCGGAGCAGTCGGACACGGAAACCAAGGCGGGTGATTCTCTTCAGACAACGAAAACCTCTGCCGTGGTGACCGACGTCACGGAGGTGGTAGAGAATGTGATGCCTTCGGTTGTATCGGTTTACAACAATTACACGGAGACCTCGCAGGACTTCTTCGGTCAGACCTATGCCTCGGAGGCGACGGCCACAGGAACCGGCTTCATCATTGCGGAGGATACGGACAAAAATGAGCTGCTGATCGCCACCAACAATCACGTGGTGGAGAATGCGGACAGTCTGGAGATTCTCTTCATTGATGAATCCACGGCCGAGGCGAACATCAAGGGAACGGATGCCAGCAACGACCTGGCGGTGATTGCCGTCAGCCTGGATGACATCAGCGAGGACACCCGGGATCAGATCAAGGTGGCGACATTGGGCGATTCCGATGAGCTCAAGATCGGCGAGCCGGTGGTTGCCATCGGCAATGCACTCGGCTACGGTCAGTCGGTGACAACGGGCGTTGTCAGCGCACTGAACCGGGAGATCAGTCTCTCTTCGATTTCCGGGACCTTCATCCAGACGGATGCGGCCATCAATCCCGGCAATTCCGGCGGACCTCTGGTGGATCTCAACGGCAATGTCATCGGCATCAACTCCAGTAAGATCGGCGGTGATACGGTGGACGGCATGGGCTTTGCCATTCCGATCTCCAATGCGGTGCCGATCATTCAGGATCTGATGAATCAGAAGACGAAGACAACCGTGGACGAGGCAGACCGCGGATACCTTGGCATCAGCGGAGTCAGCGTCACCAGCCAGGTGGCCAGCGCCTACGGCATGCCGCAGGGCGTCTATGTGGCACAGATTATCGACGGCGGCGCGGCAGCGGATTCCGACCTGCAGAAGGGTGACGTCATCACCGCAATTGAGGGCAGCACTGTTTCGGATATGGAAGCTCTGCAGAAGCAGCTGACCTACTATGCGGCCGGCGAGAGCGTAACACTGACGGTACAGCGCCAGAACGGCTCCGGCGAGTACAGTGAGGTGAGCGTGGATGTGACGCTGGGTGACAAATCCGCCATCAACAGCTACGAAAACGGGCAGCAGTCGCAGGAGAGCGGCCGCAGCTACGGCTACAGCAACGGCAAGAACAGCAAGGACAATAAGGACAATCAGAAGGAGGATTCGGCTGACAACGGCTCTGCGGACAACGGGAAGAGCAAGGACAGCGGTGAGAGCGAGGAGGACAGGAAGAGCGAGAGCAGCGACAAGAACGAGAGCTCTTATTACAGCTTCTTCAATGACATCTTCGGCAATAACTGACAGCATCGGCGAATCCGACAGAAGCCGGCAGAGGAGGAATCCTCTCCGGCAGCGTTCCGAAGCCCCGCACCGTCTGCACACAGCAGACGGTGCGGGGCTTTTTGCAGTCATAATCGCCTGCCGGAATGATTCGGTGCCGGTCTGCAATTCCATTGTGCGGTGCACCTCACGGACGCGGGAGGGGCTGCAGTTCGGAAACGGATCGGTATTGCTGCTGATGCCGGATTGTGACTGCAAAAAGCAGCTCCGCCGTTTCCGGCGGAGCTGCTGATCGTTAGGGGGAGTGGACTGCAGCAGGGCTGCAGTCCGGTATGAAAAAGAAAAGCGTTTGCATTGTTCAGATGTCTTGCTTCATCTGATGAATACATCATAGAGCAGCCCTGTGAACAAACGGTGTCCGGAATATGTGAATTCTGTGTATCCTAGCGGTCCCAGGACAAACGATGGAGCTCCCCCCGCTGGTTCAGCTCCTCAAAACGATTCTGCCGCAGCGCTTCGTACAGGATAATGGCGGCGGAGTTGGAGAGGTTCAGAGACCGGATCTCTCCCCACATGGGGATGCGTATGCAGGAGGCGGGATGCTGCACCAGAATTTCCTCCGGAATACCGGCGGATTCCTTTCCGAACATGATGTAATCGTCGGGACCGAAGGCAACGTCAGCATAGCATTGGCGGGCCTTGGTGGTCGCGTACCAAAGGTGCGGCGCAGCGATGTCTCCTGCGGGAGTCTCGTCTGCAGCTGCCGCGGAAGCGTTCAGAGCAGCTGCTCCTGAGGGAGGATCATCGTCAGCGAACCGAAGCTCCGGATGCGCGGCCAGAAAGGCATCGTAATCGAGATAGCGGTGCAGATCGAGCCTGTCCCAGTAATCCATGCCGGCCCGCTTTACATATTTGTCATTCAGATGAAAGCCCAGGGGCTCGATCAGGTGCAGACCGGAGCCGGTGGCCACACAGCTGCGGCCGATGGCCCCGGTGTTAAAGGGAATTTCGGGTTCATGCAATACGATTTGAATCATGATTCTCCTGTCTGTGCCGTTCATGTGTCGGTCTGCCGGACGGCATTCCGGCGCCTCCAAGGAGCAGGGGCGGCAATTCGCAGCCACCATTATGACACAGAAGTCCGCACTTTGCAGGCCGGCCGGCAGATTTGCAGCACAGCCGCCGCATCCGGGTCCCGGGCAGAGCCGAAGGCGTGACCGCGAAACGCCGCTGCTTGCATCGAGTCCGCAGAATCAGTATACTGGAGAAGTTCCGCCGAAAAGAAAGGCGGTCATATGATGCACGGGGCGTAGCTCAGCTTGGCCAGAGCGCCTGGTTTGGGACCAGGAGGCCGCAGGTTCGAATCCTGTCGCCCCGATGATGAGAAAAACCTTGGAATCTCAACAAACGTTGTTTTTCCAAGGTTTTTTGATGCCGGCATATCGGGGAAAACTCTGGTATATCGGAGTTTTCTACGGTATTTCGGGGGTATATGTGACACGGAAATGTGACACGAAAGGCCAAAATTAAAAGGTGGAAAACCGCTCCAGGATGCGGTCTGTTTCCGCCTTGCTCTGGTCCTGCAATGTGTGCGTGTAAATTTGCCGCAGAGTGTTCATTGTGGAATGTCCAGATCGCTTCATGATGTAAATGTCCGGCACATTCATTCCGTGCAGATACGAACAGCAGAAGTGCCGCAGATCGTGGAACCGGAAGTCCGGGATGTCGTTGTTCTTCAGAAGCCGCTTGAACCGCTTCGAGATTCCGTCCGGTGTGAGATCGGTAATGCAGCCTTTCTCCTGGATCAGCTGGATCACATGATCTGGCATTGGGATGTACCGATCGGACGAGTATGTCTTCGGAACCTTCACAACCCACTCATGACCATCGGTCCGCACCATATCCTTACAGACATGGACTACATTTCCATCAATGTCATCCATGGTGAGAGCGCAGATCTCGCCTCTTCGCAGCGGGCCGAATGCCGCCAGGAGGATGGGGATCTCGATCTCGCTTCCCTTCGCGGCCTCCAAGACCTTCCGAACGGTCTCCTCATCCGGCACATTCATCACGGGTCTCTGCTTCTGCGGAAGCCTGGGAGCCCTCAGAAGGAGCCCTGCATCATTCAATATCACAGATACAAATCCGTAGTAGTTCTTTATCGTCTTCGCAGATAATCCTCTTTTAACCAGGTCATCGACCAGCCGCTGCAGGTCTGCCGTGCTGATCGAGTAGATCTGCATGGAGTAAAGCCACGGATCGTACTCTTCCAGGCACTTGCTAGAGCTTCTGTAGTTCCTTACGGTTGCAGGTGATAGAACTGCACCCCTCGACTGCAAAAACGATTCTGCGGCCTTCCGGAACGTGCCTTTGCCGTCATCCGGTGCAACATGGATCATCTGGAACTGCGCCGCATCCAGCTCCGCCTTCTTCTTGCTGGGCGATGTGAACGACTTCCAGATCCGTTTGCCGTTCTCGTCCCTGCCAACTTCCACGCGGACCCTGTAGTTTCCGCTTGGCAGCTTCGTTGCCTTCATAATCCCTCCTTACAAAAATCCGCCCGGCATAACCGAGCGGATAAAAAACATTTTGTATTTATTTTCCGGTTTCAATATCCATTCAAGGCATCACTGTATCCAGCTTCATATCCTGCCTCATAAGGAACATCCAGATCGACAGCTGCCCGGCCATCATCGTATCCGGCATTGTATCCTTTCCTGTATCCGTCATCTGATCCGTCACCGTAGCCATCATCATACCAATCATCTTTCCCTACACTGTATCCTTCTGAGTAACCTTTCCCTAATCCGCAGTAGTAGGTTACGATTGGCAACATGATTACAACAGCAGCAAGAAGGACAATGCGCAGGATGAGAAGAGGATTTTTCTGCGAGCGGGTCTCTTTTTTCTTAACGGGGAGTGGTTCTTTCTCTTTGGACAACTCTACTTCTTCAAAATCGTCCCAAAAGTCATCCTGCGATTCCTGCATATCATCCTCTTCATCAGAATCATCC
>CAVKMX010000001.1:0-67849 GCA_963657295.1 Clostridium sp. CAG:302 | reverse complement strand
ATCAATATATCGGTCTGCAGCCGCGGAAACAGATGCCGCAGGGCATCCGGGAGCATGCTGCGGCAGACCGCACAGGAAGGATGAGATCACATGGCGGAACAAAAAGCGCTGATCCGTGTGAAGGATCTGAGAAAAGAATTCGGCGACAACCACGTGCTGCGCGGCATCAATTACGAAATCCATAAGGGGGAGAAGATTGTTCTGGTAGGTCCCTCCGGCTGCGGCAAGTCCACCTTCCTGCGGTGCCTGAATCTTCTGGAGACACCGACCGGCGGAGAGGTCTGGCTGGGAGATGTGCAGATCAACGATCCGCACACCGACATCAATAAGGTGCGCCGGAGAATGGGGATGGTGTTCCAGCACTTCAACCTGTTCAACAACCTGACCATCATGGACAATATCACCCTTTCTCCGATCAAGCTGGGCCTGATGAGCAAGGAGGAGGCCAGGGAGAATGCCCTGCAGCTGCTGCGCAGGGTGAATCTGGCAGACAAGGCGGACGCTTACCCGAGGTCCCTGTCCGGCGGTCAGCAGCAGCGCATTGCAATCTGCCGTGCCCTTGCCATGAACCCGGAGGTAATGCTCTTCGATGAGCCGACGTCGGCTCTGGACCCGGAGATGGTGGGAGAGGTACTGCAGGTGATGAAGGAGCTGGCAGAGTCCGGCATGACCATGGCCGTCGTGACGCACGAGATGGCATTTGCCAGACAGGTGGCCTCACGCATCATCTTCATTGATGAGGGTGTCATCAAGGAAGAGAACACGCCGGAGGAGTTCTTCTCGCATCCGCAGAATCCGAGGCTGCAGGATTTCCTCTCGAAGGTTCTGCATTGATCGGTCAGACGGTGCTGCGGTTCACGGACCGGCAGGAGGAGAAGCTATGAACTGGGAAGACAATGTGCGGAGAGTGGAGCCCTATGTGGCCGGTGAACAGCCGAAGGATCCGCAGATCATCAAACTGAACACCAATGAGTGTCCCTATCCGCCGGCTCCGGGAGTGGCAAGGGCGGCCGGGGAGCTGGCAGAAGAGTACGAGAAGCTCCGGCTGTACCCGGACATGAATGCAGAGCCGCTGACCGGTGCGCTTGCTGCGCGCTACGGCGTGCAGCCGGAGCAGGTCTTCGTGGGCGTCGGATCGGACGATGTCCTTTCCATGGCGTTCCTCACCTTTTTCACCTCGGGGAAACGTCTCCTGTTCCCGGACATCACGTATTCCTTCTATGACGTCTGGGCGGAGCTCTACCGCATTCCGTATACGAAGGTGCCGCTTCGCGGGGATTTCACCATTGACCCGGCCAATTATCTGCCTGGGTCCGGAGCATATCTGGGAGATGACGAGCCCGGCGGCGGAATCATTTTCCCGAACCCCAACGCACCGACCGGTGCGGAGCTGCCGCTGTCTGCCATTGAGGCGGTGGTATCCGCCAATCCGGACAAGGTGGTCATTGTGGATGAAGCATATGTGGATTTCGGCGCCGCCACGGCACTCCCCCTGACCGCACGATATGAGAACCTGCTGGTGGTGCAGACCTTTTCCAAATCGCGGGCGATGGCCGGGGCGAGAATCGGATATGCCATCGGCAGCGAGAAACTCATCCGCTGCCTGAAGGATGTGAAATTCTCTTTTAATTCCTATACCATGAACCTCCAGACCATCCGGATGGGGACAGCGGCCGTGGAGGATGAGGACTATTTTCAGAGGATCACCGGCGAAATCAGGGAAACCAGAGAGTGGTTCGCGGGAGAGCTTGCACGGCTTGGCTTCGTTTTCCCTCCCTCCAGGGCCAATTTTATCTTCGCGCGGCACCCGGACCATGCGGGCGGCGAACTCTTTGACCGGCTCCGGGAGCAGCGCATCTGCGTGCGTCACTGGGACAAGCCGCGGATTCGCGATTATCTGCGGATCACCATCGGAACCAGAGAACAGATGGAGAAGGTCGTGGCAGTACTGGAAACAATCTTGTGACTTGACCGGAGGAGTCAGCGGGACATATGAGGGATGGCTTTATCAGGGCGGCGGCTGCGGTCCCGCACATGACAATCGGCGATGCCGCGCAGAATGCGCAGGAGATCATCGGGATGCTGCAGGAGGCGGTCGCGGGCGGCGCCTCCGTTGTGGTGTTTCCGGAGCTGTGCATCACGGGGTATACCGGAAATGATCTTTTCCTGCAGGACATGCTCCTTCGCGGCGCGGAGGAAGCATTGCGGCAGATCAGGACGGCAACGGAGGGAAAGGATGCGGTTGTTTTCGTCGGCTTCCCGCTGGAGCATCAGGGGAAGCTGTACAATACCGCCGCGGTTCTTCAGAACGGCAGGATCCTCGCGTTCATTCCGAAGCGGTTCCTGCCGGATTACGGCGAGTTCTATGAGCCGAGGCAGTTCACCCCGGGACCGGAGGAGCCGGAGCTGATCCGCTACGGGGGAGAAGAGATTCCCTTCGGCAGCCACATCCTGCTGGAGGTGGATGCGGTGAGAGACCTTGTCATCGGCTGTGAGCTGTGCGAGGATGCCTGGGTGGTGAATCCGCCGCATCTGCAGCATGCCATGGCGGGGGCCAATCTGATGGTCAACCTTTCAGCCTCCAATGAGACGGTCGGAAAGGACGACTATCGGACACAGCTGTTCTCCTCGGTTTCCGCCAGAACGGTGTCGGATTACATTTACGTCAGCGCAGGCGACGGAGAGTCGACGCAGGATCTGGTGTTCGGCGGCCGGGTGATGATGCTGGAAAACGGCACCATGCTGGCACAGCGGAGGATTTTCGACAACGCTTACGGCGCGGCAAAGCTCACCTATGCGGAATTTGACATCCAGCGTATGAACAGTGAGCGCCGCCGCATGACGACGTTTCACATCAGCAGGGAGAATGACTATTGGTATGTGCCGGTTCATATGGAGAGCCGGACGCTGGAGCTTACGAGAGTTTTCGATCCCCATCCCTTTGTGCCGGACGATGCGGCAGGGCGGTTCCGCCGCTGCGAGGACATTCTGAACATACAGGCGCGGGGACTGGCAAGGCGGCTGTCGCATGTGCATTGCCGCACAGCGGTGATCGGTGTCTCGGGTGGCCTGGACTCCACGCTGGCCCTTCTGGTGACGGCGAGGGCCTTTGACCTGACGGGAATGGACAGGAAGAATATCCTGGCCGTGACGATGCCCTGCTACGGGACGACGGACCGGACGCACAGCAACGCGGTGACGCTGGCGGATTCTCTGCAGGCAACCTTGCACGAGATCCCGATCGGGGAGTCGGTGCGCCTTCATTTCCGGGACATCGGGCAGGATGAATCGGTGCACGATGTAACCTATGAGAACGGGCAGGCCAGGGAGCGGACACAGGTTCTGATGGACCTTGCCAACAGGACAGGAGGTCTGGTCATCGGAACCGGCGACCTGTCGGAGCTGGCGCTTGGGTGGGCCACCTACAACGGGGATCACATGTCCATGTATGCCGTGAATGCCGGTGTCCCGAAGACGCTGGTCTCCCATCTGGTGCGTTACTGCATGGAGCAGGCCGCAGAGGCGGAGCCGCAGCTGGCGGAGTGCCTGCGGGATGTGCTGGACACCCCGGTCAGTCCGGAGCTCCTGCCGCCCTCGGGGGACGGGACCATTTCTCAGAGAACAGAGGACCTGGTGGGACCGTATGAGCTCCACGATTACTATCTTTATTACATGCTGCGCTGCGGCTACCGGCCGAGGAAGATCTACCGGCTGGCGCGGCAGTCCTTTGCGGGCGTGTATGACGCGGAGACCATCCTGAAATGGGAGAAGACCTTTATCCGACGGTTTTTCTCCCAGCAGTTCAAACGCTCCTGTCTGCCGGACGGCCCGAAGGTCGGCTCGGCAGCGGTATCGCCGAGGGGGGATCTGCGGATGCCCAGCGACGCGGCGGCGACCCTCTGGCAGAAGGATCTGGAGACGCTTCCGGAGACGGAATGAACCTTTTTCGGAATGACGGGCGCAGTCCGCTGCGCCTGCACGTTCCGGCACTTGTTGGACGCATCGGAATCGGGACGGGCTGCGCAGATACGGCTGCCTGGACCAGAGCAGAGGAGAGATTCCGGAAGGGAGACAGATATGCTGCTGCATTTCACGAAGATGGAAGGGTGCGGAAACGATTACATTTACATCAACGGCTTTACGGAAAAGGTGCCGGAGGAGGCGAAGGCAGAGCTTGTCCGGAAGCTGTCCCGGGAGCATTTCGGAATCGGCGGGGACGGCGTGATCTTCATCAATCCCTCCGAAAGGGCCGATTTTGAGATGGAAATGTACAACAGGGACGGATCCCGCGGCAAGATGTGCGGGAACGGAATCCGGTGCGTCGGCAAATACGTCTACGATCACGGGATGACCGATGGAAGAAGTGATATCACCATTGAGAGCTTCGGCGAGATCAAGAGGCTGGAGATGACCTGCCGGGGCGGGAAAATGCTGCAGGCCCGGGTCAATATGGGACAGCCGATCCTGGAGGCGGAGAGAATTCCGGTGGTGCCGGCAGAGGGGAAGGCCCCGACGGACCGGGTCATCGACGAGCCGATTACGGCAGGAGGCAGAACCTACCGCATGACCTGTGTGTCGATGGGAAATCCGCATGATGTGATTTTCCTCGATGATCATGCAGAGCTTCTGAAGGCCCGCGGCCTCTCGGATGAAAACGGACAGCCCATACCGGACGGAGACATCCGGAATCTGGATCTTGCGAACATCGGACCCTTCCTGGAGCACCATGAGAGATTTCCGGAGAGAACCAATACGGAATTCATCCAGGTGGCGGACAGAGGACATATCCGGATGCGTGTCTGGGAGCGCGGAAGCGGCGAGACACTGGCCTGCGGCACGGGGAGCTGCGCAGCCGCGGCGGCGTGTGTGCTGAACGGCAGGACGGACCGGAGGGTAGAGGTCGAGCTCCTGGGCGGGCGGCTTCTCATTGAATGGGATGAGACGACCGGTGATATTTATATGACCGGCCCTGCGAAGACGGTATTTGACGGAACGATTGAGATTTCACTATAATGCACAGGTGAGATTCCTGCCGCGGCTCTGCTGCGGCAGAGAAATGCATGAAAGCGGAGAGAAAACTATGTTTGAAGCCAACAGCGACAATCTGAAACTGCCGGGCAGTTATCTGTTCAGCACCATCGCGAAGAAGACGAAGGCATATCAGGCAGCGCATCCGGAGGCGGAACTGATCCGGATGGGAATCGGCGATGTGACGCAGCCGCTTCCGCCGGCTGTTCTGGAAGCCCTGCATAAGGCCGTGGACGAGCAGGGAGATGCCGCCACTTTCCGGGGATATGCACCGGATCTTGGCTATGATTTCCTGCGGAGGGCCATTGCGGAGAACGACTATCGGGCGAGGGGCTGTGAGATCGCGGACGATGAGATCTTC
Organism: Clostridium sp. CAG:302; assembly: GCA_963657295.1. Taxonomy (GTDB): domain Bacteria; phylum Bacillota; class Clostridia; order Lachnospirales; family Lachnospiraceae; genus CAG-791. Next base: position 62,460 of record CAVKMX010000001.1, on the reverse strand, counting down.
GTGTCGGACGGAGCCAAGTCGGATTCCGCCAACATTCAGGAGGTGTTCGAGAAGGACAATGTTATTGCCGTCTGCGATCCGGTCTATCCGGTGTATGTGGACAGCAATGTGATGGCCGGCCGCACCGGGGATTACGATGCGGCGACGGGCTGCTGGAGCAATGTGATCTATATGCCCTGCACAGAGGCGAACGGATTCGCGCCGGATCTGCCGGGCGAGGGCCTGACCCTGGCAGCCTCTGGGAACCGCAGGCCGGATCTGATCTACATCTGCTCCCCCAACAATCCGACGGGGGCTGCTCTGAACAAAGATCAGCTGCAGAAATGGGTGGATTATGCCAATGCAAACGGCGCGGTGATCATCTTTGATTCGGCCTATGAGGCGTATATCACAGAGGACAACATTCCGCACACCATCTATGAATGCGAGGGAGCGAGAACCTGTGCCATTGAGCTGCGCTCTTTCTCAAAGAACGCAGGCTTCACGGGACTTCGTCTGGGCGCCACGGTGATCCCGAAGGATCTGAAGGATCACAACGGAATCGCCATCCACAGCCTGTGGGCCAGACGCCACGGGACCAAGTACAACGGTGCTCCGTACATCGTACAGCGTGCCGGGGAGGCGGTGTATTCCGAGGCCGGCAAGGAGCAGGTCCGCGAGATGGTCGGGCGCTACATGGAGAACGCCAGATTCATCCGGGAAAGCCTCCAGTCCATGGGATATACGGCCTACGGCGGCGTGAATTCGCCCTATGTATGGCTGAAGACGAGGGATGACATGACCAGCTGGGAATTCTTTGACTTCCTTCTGGATAAGGCAAATGTCATCGGGACCCCGGGCTCGGGCTTCGGCCCCTCCGGAGAGCATTTCTTCCGCCTCACGAGCTTCGGGACGGTGGAGAATTCAAGGCTTGCCATGGAGCGGATCCGGGCATTGTAAAAAGATATGGCAACATCGGAGAATCCGCCTGTGCGGAATTCTTCCCGTGCGGCTGCAGACGGGCTGCGGCCTGGTTTTGGTTCAGAAGGAAAGGACAATATGGCACTGTTACAGGAATGGCGCGCGAAGGCGTACAACGAGAAGGCGAACAAGGGCGATCTGCAGAGGCTGTGGACCAGCTATTTTGCAAAGGAAAAGGACATCTATGCGGAGCTGCTGAAGAATCCGGACGAAGAGGTGAAGGGCACCGTCCGGGAGCTGGCGGAGAAATACGGCATCTCTCTGGAGTACATGGTCGGTTTCCTGGATGGGATCAATGATTCCCTCAAGGAGGCGAATCCGATTGAAACCATGGAGGAGGATACCGAGGTCAGCCTGGCTTTCGACAAAGAGAAGCTGTACAAGAACATGGTGGCGGCTGAGGCGGACTGGCTCTACAAGCTGCCGGAATGGAATGAGATCTACACACAGGAGGAGCAGAAGGAGCTCTACCTGCAGCAGAAGCAGTCGGGCACGGTTGTAAAGGAGAAGAAGATCTATCCCAACGATCCCTGCCCCTGCGGCTCCGGCAAGAAGTATAAGAAGTGCCACGGCAGGAACCAATAAAGCAGAACAGGTTTTGGAATTTTACTGTTGCTTTTTGATTGGAAAGCCGATATAATAGCTCATGCGTCTGTTGAGAACGGCGGATGCGTGAGAATCGGGGTGTAGCGCAGCTGGTAGCGCGCCACGTTAGGGACGTGGAGGCCGCAAGTTCGAACCTTGTCACTCCGATTAGGAAAAGTCCTGAAAGGATCAGTGAATGCTGATCTTTTCAGGACTTTTTATGTATCGGTTCAGCACCTGCCACATTTCAACGTGAATTGACTGCTTTCAGGCACATTCACGATTGAAATTGGGTGCTAAAACAGATACAGATTTATTTGAAAGTGCGTGCGATAATGGAAGTGCACATCCGGCGGACCAGGCGGAATCGTCGGAAAAGAAAGATGCAGCAGCGAACAGCGTGAAATCTCACAGAGCAGAATCGGGGGAACAGGAGATGAAACTGGAAAATGAGGCATTGTATGTGGAAATTGCGGAGCATGGAGCGGAGCTGACGAGAATTTACAATAAGAGAACGGGGGAGGAGCTGCTGTGGGAAGGTAACGGCAGATTCTGGAAGCGGCATGCGCCGGTGCTGTTTCCGAATGTCGGCAAAACCTATCGGAACATCATGCGGATCAACGGGAAAGAATATCCGACCTCGCAGCATGGCTTTGCAAGAGACAGCGAATTTCAGCGCGTATGCGCAGAGCAGACAAAGGCCGGGTTCCTTCTTGCATCGTCTGAGGAGACCAGACAGCGCTATCCCTTCGACTTTGAACTCCGCATCGGGTATGAGCTCGTGAGGGAGGGGATCCGTGTGAGCTGGGAGGTGAGAAATCCGTCTGAGGAGACCATCTATTTCACCATCGGCGCGCACCCGGCATTTCGCTTTGGCGGAGCGGGCGAGCGAAAAGAGGATTATCTGCTGCGGTTTCCTGGGAAGGAGTCTTTGCATTACTGTCTGATCGATCCCGGGGAAGAGGCAGTGGACCCTGTGAGGCAGTACGATCTTCGGCTGGAGAAGGAATGCTGCATTGTGACAGAGCAGATGTTTGAACGGGATGCCCTGATTTTTGACGGGGGACAGATCGAAGAGGCGTGGCTGTGCAGGAAGGACGGAACGCCGTACGTCGGCATCCGCTGCGAGGGCTTTCCGAACTTCGGAATCTGGTCGGTGAAGGATGCTCCCTTTGTGTGTCTGGAGCCATGGATGGGGCGATGTGACGACATCGGCTTTGCCGGAGAGCTGTCACAGAAGCCGAATGTGAATGCAGCGGCTCCCGGAGAAACCTTCCGGAAGGAATACAGAATTCTGGTGGGATGAAGGTGTCTTCGGAATATACACAGAGCAGCCGCCCCGCAGAGCAGTTATTGCTCCGCGGGGCGGCCTTATCATTATGAGGGGACCAGCCTGTCAGTCTGCGGACAGGAGACACCGTCCATCAGGACAGTGCGGGGCTGCCGGTGAGGAAGCCGCCGTCGCGATCGGTTCCGGAAGCCTTTGCGGTCAGAGCGTCCGTGGGCTTGCCGATGTACATGCGGTTGGAGTACATGTTGCCGTAATCTACCAGAAACTTGTTCGCTTCCCTGAGGATATTTGCAAGTGTGATCTTGAAGTTTTTCATCGTGTATCTCCTTTCTGTTCATTCTATTCCGCTGCCTCCCCAGGCAGCTGTCTCTTTGTCTTACACCCATACATACGAGGGGAACATGGAAATGTTACAGCCGGTACAGGTGCGAAACAGATACATTAAGAAAAGCTTGCCCTGAACGCTTTCCTGTGGTAAAGTGCTAGCATGTTAAAACGAAGGCGCGGCAGAATGCGGGTTGTGCGGGAATGCGCCTGCGGGATGGAGGAGAATTATGAAAAAGAAGGCACTGGCTGTTGTATTGACTGCCATGACGGCAATGAGCATGCTGGCGGGCTGCGGCGGATCCGGGGAAACGACGGAGGCGGCTGCACAGGAGAGCACAGAGGAAGGTGCAGAAGACACCGGGGATGCGGCAGAGGAATCGTCGGATGCGTCCGAGGAGACGGCGGATGCGGCCGACAGCGATGTGGCATATGTTCAGGGAAAGGGTACCCTGATCGTCGGCATCACCGATTTCGAGCCCATGGATTACAAGGACGAGAACGGCGATTGGATCGGCTTTGACGCGGATATGGCGAAGAAGGTCGCGGAGGATCTCGGCGTAGAGGTTCAGTTTGTTGAGATCGACTGGGACAACAAGATTCTGGAGCTGAACAATAAGAGCATCGATGTGGTATGGAACGGCATGACGCTGACCGATGAGGTGACGTCTTCCATGGAGTGCACCAATGCCTACTGCAACAATGCGCAGGTGGTGGTACTTCCGGCCGACAAGGCGGAGAATTATCCGGATACAGAGAGCATGAAGGATCTTGCCTTTGCGGTGGAGGCCGGGTCTGCAGGGGAGGCGGCTGCGGAGGAGTACGGGTTCGACTACACGTCCCTGACCTCTCAGGCGGATACGCTGATGGAGGTAGAGGCCGGCACATCGGATGCCAGCATCATTGACCTTCTGATGGCCGGTGCAATGATCGGCGAGGGAACGGATTATCCGGATCTGACGCATACCGTGGAGCTGACGACGGAGGAATACGGCGTTGGCTGCAGAAAGGGATCGGATCTTGCAGCATACATCAATGATGAGTTTGTGAAGTTCTATGCGGACGGCTCGATGCAGGAGACGGCAGAGCAGTACGGTGTGCAGGATTCTCTGGTAGAACAGGCACAGTAAGCGGGCAGCAGGCAGACAGCGGATTTGCAGGGGAATCCGGGGTGATACAGACGGATACCTGTTATGCAGACGAAGGGGTGCAAGACCGGACGAAGGTCCGGCCTTGCACTTGTGGCGTCTGCGGGAGGACAACGCTATGTTTTTGGAAGTAACATTATCACTTTTGGAGGGTTTCCTGGGGACACTGAAGCTGTTCGGCCTCACGCTTCTCTTTTCCCTTCCGCTGGGACTGCTCATGAGCCTTGGCTCCATGAGCAGGGTGAAGCTGGTGCAGTACCCGCTGAAATTCCTGATCTGGATCATCCGCGGAACGCCGCTGCTCCTGCAGCTGCTGGTTTTCTATTACGGTCCCGGCATTCTGCTGGGCAACAACTGGTGGGGGTCCGGGAGCACCGGGCGTTTCGCGGCGGCATTGTTTGCCTTTGTCCTGAATTATTCCTGCTATTTTTCGGAGATTTATCGCGGCGGGATTCAATCCATTCCGGTGGGACAGTATGAGGCCGGGTATGTCCTTGGCATGACCAAGGGACAGATCTTCCGAAAGGTGGTCCTGCTGCAGGTGATCAAGCGGATCGTTCCGCCGATTTCCAACGAAATCATTACTCTGGTGAAGGATACCTCGCTGGCCCGCGTCATTGCGGTCTATGAGATCATCTGGAACGGACAGGCCTACATCAAGAGCGCCGGCATCATCTGGCCGCTGTTCTACACCGGTGTTTTCTATCTCCTGTTCTCCGGACTTTTGACGCTGCTGTTCGACTATATTGAGAAGAAACTGGATTATTTCCGCTGATTGCGCAGGGAGAGACGGCTATGGCAATTTTGGAAGTGAAGAACATTCAGAAGAGCTTCGGGGAAACCGAGGTTTTGAAGGATATTTCCTTTTCCATGGAAGAGGGAACCGCGCTGTCCATCATCGGCTCCTCCGGATCCGGCAAGACGACGCTGCTGCGTTGTCTGAATTTTCTGGAGCTGCCGGATAAGGGCATCATTTCCCTGCGGGGCGATGTGTTGTATGATGGAGCTCAAAAGGAAAGGCTGAGCGATGCCCGGCTGCGGGAAAAGCGACTCCATTTCGGGCTGGTGTTCCAGTCCTTCCACCTGTTTCCGCAATATACGGCACTGGAGAATGTCATGCTGGCGCCGTCTCTTCATGCGAAGGCAAGCGGCTCTGCGGAGGAGACAAGGATCCGGGAGGACGCGGAGCGGCTTCTGGAACAGATGGGCCTGTCCAATCGGAAGGACAATTATCCGCACCAGCTCTCCGGCGGTCAGCAGCAGCGGGTGGCGATTGCCAGAGCACTTGCCCTGCATCCGGACATTCTCTGCTTTGATGAGCCGACCTCTGCCCTGGATCCGGAGCTCACCGGTGAGGTGCTGAAGGTAATCCGGGGGCTTGCAGACCAGCACACCACGATGATCATCGTGACGCATGAGATGAGCTTTGCCCGGGATGTGTCCGATCAGGTCATCTTCATGGATGAGGGAAAGATTGCCGAGCAGGGGACTCCGGAGGAGGTCTTCGGGAATCCGAAGGAGGAGCGCACGAGGCAGTTCCTGACAAAATACTAAGGGGAGGATGCTATGGAACAGGTACGGTATGCATTTGGCATTGACGTGGGCGGAACGACGATCAAGCACGGACTTTTTGATGCGCAGAGGGAGACACTTCTCGAGAGCTGGGAAATTCCCACCAGAACCGAGGAAAACGGACGTTATATACTGGGGGATGTTGCGGCATCCGTAAAGGCCAGGATGGAGGAGAAGGGAATCTCGGCATCGGAGGTGGCAGGCCTCGGCATCGGTGTGCCGGGCCCTGTGCTGGAGACCGGCGTTGTGAACCAGGCCGTCAATTTGCACTGGGGCGTGATGGATGTGCGAGAGATTCTCTCGGACGCCCTGAACGGGATGACGGTTAAGGTCGGAAACGATGCCAATGTGGCAGCCCTCGGCGAGCAGTGGAAGGGCGGCGGCCAGGGGTATCAGAATGTGGTCCTGGTGACGCTCGGGACGGGAGTCGGCGGCGGTCTGATTCTGGACGGAAAGATTGTTTCAGGCTCGCACGGCGCCGGCGCGGAAATCGGCCACATGAAGGTGGAGGAGCACGAGCCGGATGCCTGCAACTGCGGCAAGCACGGCTGTCTGGAGCAATATGCCTCGGCCAGCGGCATTGTCCGTGTGACCAGGAAGAAGCTCGCAGAAACGAAGAAGGCGACCGTTCTCAAGGACGATGACCGGCTGAGCGCCAAGCTCATCTTCGATGCGGCCAAGGAGAACGATGCCTTTGCCCTGTCCATGGTGGATGCCTTCGGCAGGAAACTGGGAGAGGCATTGGCGCAGATAGCGGCGGTGGTGGATCCGGAGGTCTTCGTGATCGGTGGTGGTGTTTCCAGAGCAGGAGAGATCATTCTGGAGGCAGTGGAGAAATATTATGCGCCGGCGGCGTTCCATGCGTGCCGGACAACCGTGTTCAAGCTGGCGAAGCTGGGAAACGATGCCGGCATGTACGGTGCGGTGCGAATGGTGCTCCAATGAGGAGAGACCGGCACGGATACGGCTTCTGACGGGAGTAAAGAGAGAACACATGTGCGGGATTGCCGGAATTCTGAATATCGGACAGCAGGCCGGAGCAGCGGGAGCGGCAGAGGATCAGCGCGGGAACATGCAGCGCATGCGGGACCGCATGCTGCACCGGGGACCGGACGGCGGCGGGACCTGGGTCTCTCCCGACGGACTGTGTACGCTGGGACATCAGCGGCTGTCAATTCTGGATTTGTCGAAGAACGGCGCACAGCCGATGGTATCGCATTCCGGGAAAACCGTCCTTGTCTATAACGGAGAAATTTACAATCACGCAGACGTGCGGGCACAGCTGGAGAGGGATCTTGGCCGGCGCGGCGGGAGGCTCTCCCTGCGCAGCACCTGCGACACGGAGATTCTCCAGGAGGCGGCGGAATTCTACGGCGTGGAGAAGGCGCTGCAGAAATGCAAGGGAATGTTCGCCCTTGCTTCCTATGACATCGAGAGGCGTGTCCTGACTCTGGCCCGGGATCGGGTCGGCGAAAAGCCGCTTTACTACGGCTGGATCCGCCGGGAGGTACGGGAAGCGGGCATTGACTGTATTGGTCATGGCTGTGAAAAAGGCGGAAGCTCCGTCGTTTTCGCCTTTGCATCCGATCTCGGGAGTCTGCGCAGCATCCGGGGGTTTTCCAATCCGATCCGCCGGGAGGTACTGGATCTGTACTTTGAGCACGGCGTGATTCCGGCGCCCTACAGCATCTATGAAGACATCTACAAGCTGGAGCCCGGAACCATCCTGACACTGCCCTTCCCCTTTGACCAAGAGCAGAAGCGGCAGGAAACCTACTGGTCGATGACGGAGACAGCCGTCCGCGGCCAGAAGAATCTCTTCACTGGAACGAGGCAGGAGGCAGCGGATGAGCTGGAACGGCTCCTGCGGGCATCCATCCGGGACCAGATGGTGTCGGACGTTCCGCTGGGGGCCTTTCTGTCTGCAGGGATTGATTCGGCCACGGTGGTGTCCCTGATGCAGCAGGAGAGCCGGGGCGGACAAAGGGTGCGGACCTTTACCATAGGAATGGAGGATCCCGCCTACAACGAGGCGGCGTATGCTGCGCAGATTGCACGGCATCTTGGCACTGAGCACACGGAGCTGACCATCACGGAGGAGGATGCAAAGGCAGTGATTCCGCTGCTGCCTGCGATGTTCGCAGAGCCCTTTGCGGACTCCTCCCAGATTCCGACCTATCTGGTCAGCAAGCTCACAAGGGAGCATGTGACGGTCTCGCTCTCAGGAGATGCCGGGGATGAGCTGTTCTGCGGCTATTATGATTATCCTGCGACGGCACGCAAGTGGGACAAGATCCGGAACATCCCGTATGCGCTGCGCAGGACGGCGGGGAGCATGCTGGAGCACAGTCCGCTGGCCTCCCGTGATCTGCTCCGAATCAAAAGTCAGATACTGCAGGCAAGAAGTCCGGAGGAGGTTTATCGGCTCTCCTTCGAAACGGATCCCCTGTGGAATCAGATTGCACTCTGCCACGGGGCACTCCCTTATGCATATACGCAGACGGGGGAGGATGTCACGGGAGAGGTGTGCCATGACATTATGCTGATGGATCTGCGGCTGTATCATCCGGATGATATTCTGGTGAAGGTGGACCGCACGGCCATGGCGGTGTCGCTGGAAACCAGGGTGCCCTTCCTGGACCGCGATGTGGTGGAATTCGCCTGGACACTGCCGCTGGAGTATCTTCGGGAGAAGGATACCGGCAAGCTGGTGCTCCGGGATGTGCTCTATCGATATGTTCCGCGGGAGATGATGGATCGCCCCAAAAAGGGCTTTTCCATACCGATCCGCAAATGGCTTCGGGAGGATCCCGGGCTGCGCGGCTGGGCGGAGGAGCTCCTGGACGATACGAAAATCAGGCGGCAGGGATATCTGAATGCCGCCGTGGTCCGCAGGATCTGGGAGGAGTTCACGGAAAGCGGCATCTGGCGTGTGCAGCTCTGGTACATCCTGATGTTCCAGGCATGGCTGGAGATGGAAGAGCAGAATGCTGCCGGCGGAATTCGCTTGACAGGCAGACCTGCGGATGGTATTGTTTCAGAGTCTGAGTGATCAGACAACAGCAAGCAGAGCTCCGCAGTTCGCTGCGGGAGACTCTCACCTGACCGGTCCGGCGGATTCTGATCCGCGTCGGCGTCGGCAGAGTTCATGAGATACGCGGATTTGTCTGCGGCCCGTCGGGCGCGCATACAGACATGAGAGCGGTCGGATCCGATCCTCCGTCAGGGAGGAGATCAGGAAGGCGGGAGCGCCTGTCCGGGATTCGGCAGCAGTGTCTGCTGTGTATGCAGCGGGATGCAGACAGAGGCAGCGCAGGTGCAGAATGAGGAGACGAACGGCGGCGTCCGTTTCCGAATCGGACAGCGCTGCGGTGTACTGCGGATTGTGAACTGACGGTGGGAGCTCTGCCGTCGGTTTTTCTTTTTCTCAGGGGAGGGAAGAGCAATTAATAACAACAACTACAATCGCAGACAACAGCGCAGACCGGAGGCGCCCATCAATGAGCAGATCCGCGACAGAGAAATCCGCGTCATCGGTTCGGACGGGGAGCAGCTTGGCGTGATGCCGACAGAGCAGGCTCTTCGCATGGCACGCGATGCCGAGCTTGATCTCGTATTGATTGCAGCCACCGCGCAGCCGCCGGTATGCCGCATCATCGATTACGGAAAGTTTAAGTACGAGAAGCTTCGGAAGGAAAAGGAAGCGAAGAAGAAGCAGCATGTGGTGGAGATCAAGGAAATCCGCATGTCTCCCAACATCGATCAGAATGACCTGAACACGAAGGTCGGCGCTGCGAGAAAGTTCCTGGAGCGCGGGGACCGCGTAAAGGTGACCATCCGTTTCCGCGGCCGTGAGATGGCACATATGAACGAGAGCGTTCATATCCTGACGGATTTTGCCAATTCTCTGGTGGACATCGCGGTGGTGGATAAGGCACCGAAGGTGGAAGGAAGGTCCATGTCTCTGTTTCTCGTGCAGAAGAAGAACTGAAGGATCTTCGCAGCTGCGGGAAACGAGTTGGATGATGACAGCCCATGCAGGAGTACGCGCAGGGACTGTGATCTGAATAGAACAGACCGGTGCATGAACCGGATCAGAAGGAGGAACGTACTATGCCCAGAATGAAAACCAACAGATCCGCTGCAAAGCGCTTCAAACTCAGCGGAAATGGTAAGCTGATTCGCAGCAAGGCTTATAAGAGCCACATCCTTACCAAGAAGACCACGAAGAGAAAGAGAAACCTTCGTCAGCCTGCAGTTACGGATGCAACGAACGTAAAGAACATGAAGAAGATCATGCCTTACCTCTGATACGGGTGCATGAGAGTAACGAGTTTGATGGAGGATACAGAAGATGGCAAGAATTAAGGGCGGTTTGAACGCCAAGAAGAAGCACAACAGAGTTCTGAAGCTCGCAAAGGGCTACAGAGGAGCAAGATCCAGCCAGTACAGAGTAGCCAAGCAGTCCGTTATGCGCGCGCAGAATTCTGCATTTGAGGGCAGAAAGCTGCGCAAAAGAGATATGCGGTCCCTTTGGATCGCCCGTATCAATGCAGCTGCCCGCATCAACGGCCTTTCCTACAGCCAGCTGATGCACGGCCTCAAGGTTGCCGGTGTGGACATCAACCGCAAGATGCTGGCAGAGATGGCTGTCAATGATGCGAACGGCTTTGCCGCTCTGGCAGAGGTCGCCAAGAAGAGCGTGCAGTAAATCCGCAGAGCTGCAGCAGAGATTCCAGAAGGAGAGGACGAGGTCCGGGAGGACGCGTCCTCTCTTTAGTTTTTTTTAATAGTCTTTTTGATATTACTTCATTGCATTTGAATGGACGAAATTTACAATGAAAACGTGTATCTGTTCAGCACCTGCCACATTTCAACGTGAATTGACTGCTTGCAGGCATATTCACGATTGAAATTGGCAGGCGGCCAAGGTCCGAAGGACCTCTGGCCAGCCGCATCGAGGATTTGCGAAGCAAATTCGAGATGGGTGCTGAATAGTTACGAAAACGTGTAACTGACGGGAGCTGCCGCCGACGGGCGGCAGGAAATTTAACACGGAAGGTGCCCGCGAGAGGGAGTGCCGGAACGGCATTCACGGGCATGCAGAAAGGACAGCCGGCCATGTTGGAACGACTTCGCTACAAATTCATCCGCTTTATGCAGGGACGCTACGGAACAGACCGCTTCAATCAGTTCCTTGCATGGGTCCTGCTGGCTGTGGTGATTCTGAACCTGTTTTTCGGCTCTTCTCTTTTGTGGTGGATTTCCACGTTTTTGCTGATTTACATGTATTTCCGCATGTTCTCGAGGAACATTGCGCGGCGTTATCAGGAGAATCAGAAATACCTGGAGGTGACGGCAAGGCTTCGAAACGGCGGCTTCGGCAGAATGCTGGGGAGCTTCGGCCGATCGGCAGGCGCCGTGCTGCGGATGCCGGGGGAGAAGCTGCGGCGCTGGTCCGACCAGCGCAGGCGCAACGCAGGCTTCCACATTTTCAAATGCCCGCAGTGCGGACAGAAGATCCGGATTCCGAAGGGAAAAGGCAAGATCATTGTGCGCTGCCCGAAATGCGGCAAGGAGTTTCCGAAGAGGTCCTGATATGTTCGGTTATGTGGTGATCAATGAGCAGGAGCTGAAAGTGCGGGAGGTAGGACTCTATCGCTCCTACTACTGCGGCTTCTGCAAAAGGCTGAGGGAGAAATACGGCCTTCCGGGACAGATGACGCTGAGCTATGACATGACGTTTCTGATTCTCCTTTTGACGGACCTGTACGATGCTGAGGATGAGGAGGGGAGGACCCGATGCCTTGCCCATCCGCTGGAAAGCCATGCGGTCCGATGCAATGCGTTCACCGATTACGCGGCCGACATGAATCTGATCCTGTCCTACTATGCGAGTGAGGACGATTGGAAGGATGAGCACAAGGTGCGGAAGCTCCTGCTCGCCGGGCTGCTGAAGGGACGCAGCGGCCGTGCAGCCGTGGATTACGGACACAAGGCGGCAGTGATCAAGGATCGGCTGGACAAGCTTCATGCGGCGGAAGAGCAGAACGAAACAGACATCGACAGGATGGCGGGATATTTCGGCGACATCATGGCAGAGCTTTTCGCCGTAAAGGAGGATGACTGGGAAACACCGCTTCGCCGGATGGGATTCTATCTCGGAAAGTTCATTTACATCATGGATGCCTATGATGATCTGGAGAAAGACATCCGGAACGGCAGCTATAATCCGCTGCGGCCTCTGGCAGACCGCGCGGATTATGAGGATTATTGCCATCAGATCCTCACGATGATGATTTCCCGCAGCTGTGAGGCCTTTGAGCTGCTGCCGTGCGTGGAGCTGCTGCCGATCATGCGCAACATTCTGTACTCCGGGGTATGGACCCGATATAATATCGTGCGGAATAAAAAGAGCAATGCAGGAAAGGATGGTCGACGGAATGTCTGATCCGTATCAAATTCTGGGTGTTTCACGTACGGCGACGGACGATGAGATCAAGAAGGCCTATCGCACGCTGTCGAGGAAGTATCACCCGGACGCCAACATCAACAACCCCAACAAGGCACAGGCGGAGGAGAAATTCAAGGAGGTTCAGGCAGCTTACAAGCAGATTCTGTATGAACGTCAGCATCCCTATGCATCGTCCGGCGCCTCCGGCAGCTCCGAGTCCTCCGGTGCCTACGGCAGGGCGGACAGCGCCTGGCAGGAGGAGTACGGCGATTTCTGGAATGAATTTTTCGGCGGCTTCGGCGGATATACGGGCGGGCAGCGCAGCTATCAAAGGCAGGACCAGGATCAGGACTCGATCCGCATGCAGGCTGCGGCGAACTATATCAACAGCAGACATTATCGGGAGGCTCTGAATGTGCTGGGCAGCATCCCGAATCATACGGCACAATGGTACTATTACAGTGCCATTGCGAATTCCGGGTTGGGGAACAACGTTCTGGCACAGCAGCACGCGCAGACAGCGGCACAGATGGAGCCGTCCAATCAGACCTATCAGAATCTTGTCAGTCGGCTGAATTCCGGCAGCAGCTGGTATCAGGAACGGCAATATACCTACGGAGGCGGCTCGGTCAGCACAGCCAACTGGTGCCTGCGGCTGTGCCTTCTGAATGCCGCATTGAATCTTTGCTGCGGCGGCGGAGGACTCTGCTGCGGCGGCGGATACCCGCGGGGCGGCATGATGTGCTGAAGTCTGCAGGCAGAGGCGGCGGGCTTCCGCGGGAAAGAAACGATCGGATCTTTCTCAGAAGGATAACGGAAGAAAAGGGAGGAGAACAGAATGAAGAGAAGAGTATTGCCGGCGGTTTTGTCGGCGGGCATTGCAATGACGGTCCTGGCAGGCTGCGGGAGCGGCAGCGCTGCGGGTACATCCGCTGCGCCGGCTGCCGGGAAAGAGGAGGCAGCGGAGGACACGGAAGCGAAGGCAGATCAGGGGGCTTCGGCTGCGGAGGCTGCAGAGGGACAGCTGAGCGAGGTGCAGAGCGCCGGGAAGCTGGTGGTCGGTATGGAGGGGGACTGGGCTCCCTGGTCTTATCATGACACCGACTCCAATGAGGTCATCGGCTTTGACGCAGATACGGCCAGGGCGATCGGAGAGAAGCTGGGTGTTGAGGTGGAAATTGTAGAGGCGCCGTGGGAGTCCCTGTTCGCGGGACTGGATGACGGCCGCTACGACATGGTGGTAAACGGCGTGGAGATTACCGAGGAGCGTTCGGAGAAGTACGATTTCTCAGAGCCCTATGGCTACATTCATACGGCGCTGGTTGTCCGTGCCGATAACGATGACATCCACAGCTTCGAGGATCTGAACGGAAAGAAAACCGTCAATTCGATCGGATCGACCTATATGGAGCTGGCGGAGAGCTATGGGGCCAGCGCGGCGGGGGTTTCCACTCTGAACGACACCATCCAGAATGTGCTGGACGGACGGGCGGATGCGACGCTGAACGCAGATGTGTCCATTTATGATTATATGAACCAGCAGCCCGATGCAGCCATTAAGATTGCGGCGGTGACAGAGGATGCGAGTCAGGTGGCCATCCCGATGCGGAAGGGGGATGAGAGCGCATCCTTCCGGGAGGCTGTGGACGAGGCGGTCCGGGAGCTGAAGGAGGACGGCACGCTGGCGAAGCTTTCAGAGCAGTATTTTGGCTCGGACATCACAAAGGAGTAAGGCCGGGGCGGATCACCGCATCGATTGTCGGGTGATCGGCCTTTTCCCGATCGGACAGAAGGAGAATCAAAGTGGATATCGTACGGCAGATTGCCGCAGAAATGGCAGACATGCCGAATCATGACGGGAGCAGGGTTTCGCTGAAACAGGTGGAGGCAGCGGTGCGCCTGCTGGATGAGGGGAATACGATTCCTTTCATTGCGCGCTACCGCAAGGAGGCAACCGGAGCCCTGGACGATGCGCAGCTGCGCTTTCTCGGAGAGCGCCTTCTCGCCCTGCGAAGGCTCGAGGAAAGGAAGCAACAGGTCCTTGCCGCCATTGAGGAGCAGGGAAAGCTGACCGCACAGCTTGGCAGAGAAATTTCGGATGCCATGACGCTGGTCGCGGTGGAGGATCTCTATCGGCCGTATAAGCAAAAGCGAAGGACCCGGGCTGACATGGCAAAGGCCAGAGGACTGGAGCCGTTTGCGGACGCCATCATGGAGGGAACGGTCCGCCGGGAGCTTTTGACTGAAGCGGTCAAATACCTGACCGGTGCCTCCGTGCCGGAGGAGCAGCGTGTCGGCACGCCGGAGGAGGCCCTGCAGGGCGCACTGGACATTGCGGCGGAGCGCATTGCGGACGATGCGGCGCTGCGCACATGGATTCGGGAAATCACCTGGAAGAAGGGGACGCTGACCGCTGCGGAGAAGAAAAGAGGCGCTGCCGGGACGCAGACGAAAACGGCAGAAGCCGGAAAGCGATCCTCTTCGGTTCACGGAACCCGGGAGGACCGACGCAGCGTTTACGAGATGTATTACGAATTCGAGGAGCCGGTTGCGAAGCTTCCCGGACATCGTACGCTGGCGATCAACCGGGGAGAGAAGGAGAATTATCTCACCGTGAAGATCAATGCGCCGTCGGAGGAGATCCGTCGGCACATCCTGGCCGGCCTCTTCCGCAGCAGCGGAGGAGGCGGCGGCCGCAATCCATATACCGAGGCGGCGCTGACCTCGGCGGCGGAGGATGCCTATGACCGTCTGATCGCTCCTTCCATCGAACGGGAGATCCGGAATCGCCTTACGGAGGAGGCGGAGAGCGGTGCCATTCATGTGTTCCGCAGGAACCTGGAGCAGCTGCTGATGCAGCCGCCGATCGGCGGACAGGTGGTGCTGGGCTGGGATCCTGCCTTCCGCACCGGCTGCAAAATCGCGGTGGTGGATGCTACGGGGAAGGTGCTGGATACGACCGTGGTCTACCCTACGGCTCCGCAGAACAGAGTGGCGGAGGCAAAGGCGGTGATCAAGGGACTGGTCGCAAAGGATCATGTTACGCTGATCAGCCTCGGCAACGGAACCGCCAGCCGTGAGTCCGAGCAGGTTATTGTAGAGATCATCCGGGAGCTGGAGAGGGAGAAGCCCTCCGAGAAGCCGCTGCAGTATGTGGTGGTCAATGAGGCCGGGGCCTCGGTGTACAGCGCCAGCAAGCTTGCCGCGGAGGAATTTCCTGCGTTTGACGTGGGACAGCGCTCTGCAGCCTCGATGGCAAGGCGCCTGCAGGATCCTCTGGCAGAGCTGGTGAAGATTGACCCCAAGGCGGTGGGGGTCGGCCAGTACCAGCATGATCTGAATCAGAAAAAGCTGGATGAGGCGCTGGACGGCGTCGTGGAGGATTGCGTCAACCGTGTCGGCGTGGATCTGAACACGGCATCGTTCTCACTGCTGTCCTATGTATCCGGCATATCGGAGACGCTGGCGAAGAACATTGTGGCCTATCGTGAGGCCAACGGAAGGTTCCGCAGCCGAAGAGAACTGCTGAAGGTGAAGAAGCTGGGGCCCAAGGCCTTTGAACAATGCGCCGGATTTCTGCGCATCCGGGACGGGGAGGAGCCGCTGGACGGCACGGCTGTGCATCCGGAGAATTACAGGGCGGTGGAGAAGCTCCTGGAGAGCCTTGGCCTGACCGACACACGGGAAAGCTTCAGAAGGGTGAAGGAGAAGCTGCCGAAGGGACAGATTCCGCAGACAGCCGCAGAGCTTGGACTGGGAGAGTTGACCCTGCAGGACATTCTGGACGAGCTGGAAAAGCCGGCACGGGACCCCAGAGAGGAAATGCCTGCGCCGATTCTGCGCTCGGATGTCCTGACGATGGAGGATCTGAAGCCTGGGATGCAGCTGAAGGGAACGGTGCGCAACATCGTCGATTTCGGAGCCTTTGTGGACATCGGGGTACATCAGGACGGCCTGGTGCACATATCAAAGCTGTCAAGGCGCTATGTCCGGCATCCCCTGGAAGTGGTGAGCGTGGGAGACGTCGTTGAGGTGACGGTGGAATCCGTCGATACCGGAAAGAAACGAATTGCATTGAGCATGGTGTAATACGCCGGGGGAATCCGAGGGAAACAGATTGCGGAAGGCACCCCCGCTGAAGCAAAGACAAAACGTAACTGTTACTGTAAAACAAAGGGACGCAGTCTGCCGGAATCCTCCGCAGTCTGCGTCCCTTTGCAATTTTAGCTGAAAGTGCGCGGGCTCCGGCAGCGAGGTGCTACCGGTACAGGGCAATGCCGTGGTCGGCGCAATACTGTACGTAGCGGCTGTCAATCTCACCGGCCGTGTAGATGGCGGAGAGCCGATCCAGAGCACAGAAGGTATAGAGAGACTTCTGATCGAATTTGGAGCTGTCGGCCAGAAGATTGATTTCACGGCTCTGCCGGAGAACAGCGCGTTTGATGGTGTACTCCTCTGCAGTGGTATCGGTGAGACCGTTCTCAATGGTGACGCCGCTGGTCGTCATAAAGGCGCGGTCGATGTTGTATTTGACCAGGGCATCACAGGTTTCGGAGCCCACAAGAGCCATGGCATTGCGGCTGAGACGTCCGGGAAGGAGGATCAGCGTGACAAGATCAAGAGGGACCGCCAGCTCCGCTGCGGCGAGGCTGTTGGTGATCACGGTGCACGGAACGCTGCCGAGAAAGGAGAGCACGCCGGTGCAGGTGGTGCCGGTGTCCAGGAAAATGATGTCCCCCGGCTCAATGGAGGCGGCAGCCCTGCGGCAGATGGCCTCTTTTTCCGCTGCCATCATGCCGGTGCGCTTGTGGTAGCCCTTCAGGGAAGCGCCGCCGGCAGGTTCTGTGGAACGGACCCCGCCGTATACCTTTTCCACGCGTCCGCCGGCCGCGATCAGCTCATTCAGATCCCGTCTTGCCGTGGTAACGGAAATCCGGAACTCTGAGCAGATGTCCTCCATCGTAACCGTCTGCCTTTGTACGATGAACTCTTCCAGTTGATTGAGCCTTTGAGCCTTCATGCGCATTTATCCTCCGATACTTACGTTACAGCATAGAACACTGCGGAGGATAATTCAATATTTTGCCATAATATTGTCATGAATTGCTCAAAAAAGTCGCCTTGACATTGCCATAACCTTATCAGATAATGAGAGAAGCAATGGGCGAAGATGATCAGAAGGTGATCATGCCCGAGAGTGGGGCGGTGCTGCATACAGCGGCACAGAAAGGAAGAAAGATGGAGAAGCTGAATTACGAGGTTCTGAAAAAGTCCGGATACGATGGCTATATTCTGGACAAAGGGGCAGCACCGGTAAAGGTTCTGCAGTTCGGAGAGGGCAACTTTCTTCGGGCATTTGTGGATTACTGGTTTGACATGTCCAACGAGAAGGCCGGATGGAACGGCAAGATCGCGCTGGCACAGCCGATCGGACAGGGCATCGGAAAGTTCATCAACGATCAGGAGGGCCTTTACACCCTGTATCTTCGCGGCGCAGAGAACGGAGAGAAGGTTGACAGAAAGCGCGTGATCTCCTGCGTGGATGCCTGCTACAACCCGTATGATCCCGCGGACTGGGAGCAGATGCGCGCCATTGCCTGCTCGGATGATCTGGAGTACATGGCTTCCAATACGACAGAGGCCGGCATCGCTTATGACAGCACCTGCACACCGGACCAGCTGCCGCCGACCAGCTTCCCGGCAAAGGTTGCCGTCCTTCTGTACGAGCGCTTCAAGGCAGGCAAGCCCGGCATTGTTTTCCTTTCCTGCGAGCTGATTGACAACAACGGACAGGAGCTGAAGAAGATCGTTCTGCAGCACGCAGATGACTGGGGATATGAGGAGGGCTTTAAGAAGTACATTTCCGAGGACTGCCTGTTCTGCTCCACGCTGGTAGACCGCATTGTTCCCGGCCGCATCCGTGATCCGAAGGAAAACGAGAAGATGGATGAGGAGAACGGATACACGGATGACATCAAGGACGTCGGTGAGGTGTTCGGCGTGTGGTACATCGAGGGGCCGGAATGGCTCGGAGAAAAGCTGCCTTTCAAGAAGGCCGGCGTGAATGTTCATGTTGTTCCCGAGGTCGCTCCCTACAAGAAGAGAAAGGTCCGCATCCTGAACGGCGCGCACACCGGCTTTGTTCCGGGAGCATATCTGGCCGGCAAGGAAATCGTCCGCGACTGCATGCAGGATGAGACCATTCACGGCTTTATGAACAAGCTGCTGTTCGACGAGGTCATTCCGATCCTTCCGCTGGACAAGGCAGACTGCGAGAACTTCGCGGCGGCTGTGACCGATCGCTTCAACAATCCTTTTGTGGATCATCAGCTGATGAGCATCACGCTGAACACCACGTCGAAGTGGAAGGCAAGAGATCTTCCGTCCCTTCTGGAGTACAACGAGAAATTCGGCAAGCTTCCGCAGGCACTCTGCATGGGCTTTGCAGCCTACATTGCCTTCTACAGCAATGATCTGGTGCGCCGTGAGGACGACGGCCTTGTGGCAAAGCGCCCGGCCGGCAATGAGTACAAGATCCAGGACGATGGATGGGCATTGGATTTCTACTGGGAGCGCAAGGGAATGGAAGCCGGTGCACTGGTGCATGATGTCCTCTCCAACACGCAGATGTGGGATCAGGATCTGACGCAGATTGCAGGCCTGGAGGAGCAGGTTGCGAAGGACCTGGAGCTGATCCGCAAAGAAGGCACGGAAGCTGCCTATGCTTCGGTGCTGTAAGGGGAACGAGATGAAATACATTCATATTCATCCTGCCGATAATGTGGCGGTGGCTCTGGAAGACATCTCCAGGGGCGAGCAGGTTGCAGTGGACAGATATTCCGTCACTGCAGCCGAGGATGTGGCAAGGGGGCACAAGGTGGCCCTGGTGCCGATCGCCAAGGGAGAGCCGGTGATCAAATACGGCAACACCATTGCCGTTGCAACGGCAAATATTCCGGCCGGCGCCTGGGTTCATACCCATAATGTGGTGACGGAACTGTCGGAGAACATGGAGTATCGGTATGACCATAAGGTTTATGAGCTGCCCAAGGTGGCTCCGAGAACCTTCATGGGCTACCGGCGAAAGGACGGCAAGGCCGGCATCCGCAATGAGATCTGGATCATCCCGATCGTCGGCTGCGTCAACGGCATTGCCAAGCAGCTGGTGGAAGAGAACCAGCATCTGGTGGGAGGACTGGATCACAGAGAGGGGACGGAAACCGATCCGGCCTATGCATCCGTGGACGGACTGTTCTATTATCCGCATCCCTTCGGATGTTCTCAGCTGGGCGACGACCTTGCGACGACGAAGCGTCTCCTGACCGCTCTTGTCCGCCATCCGAATGCGGGTGGCGTCCTCTGCCTCGGCCTTGGCTGCGAGAACCTGCAGCTGGACATGTTCAAGGAGGCACTGGGGGAGTACGACGAGGAGCGCGTTAAATTCCTGATCTGCCAGGACGTGGAGGATGAGCTGGAGGCCGGCAGCGCACTGCTGAAGGAGCTTGCTGACTATACTGGTCAATTCCACAGAGAAGAGATTTCCGCCTCGGAGCTGGTGGTC
This sequence comes from Clostridium sp. CAG:302, assembly GCA_963657295.1. Lineage (GTDB taxonomy): Bacteria > Bacillota > Clostridia > Lachnospirales > Lachnospiraceae > CAG-791. Next base: position 42,565 of record CAVKMX010000001.1, on the reverse strand, counting down.
GGCATGAAGTGCGGTGGGTCTGACGGCCTCTCCGGCATCACGGCCAACCCTGCGGTGGGACGGTTCTCGGATCGCCTGATTGCTCTTGGCGGCTCCACGGTTCTGACCGAGGTTCCGGAGATGTTCGGCGCGGAGAACATTCTGTTCTCCCGCTGCAAGGATCAGGAGACCTACGAAAAGGCCGTGAAGATGGTCAATGACTTCAAGAAGTACTTCACGGATCACGGACAGGTGGTCTACGAGAATCCTTCCCCGGGCAACAAAAAGGGCGGCATCACAACGCTGGAGGACAAATCCTGCGGCTGCGTACAGAAGGGCGGAAGCGCCCAGATTGTTGATGTTCTGGGATATGCGGAATCTGTAACCCGGAAGGGACTGAACGTCCTTTCCGGACCGGGCAACGATCTTGTGAGTGCCACGGATCTGACGGCGGCAGGAGCGCATCTGATCCTCTTTACGACGGGGCGCGGAACTCCCTTCGGGGCGCCGGCACCTACGGTGAAGCTGGCGACCAATTCGAATCTGGCCGCCCGTAAAAAGGAATGGATCGATTTCAATGCCGGCACGGTGGCAGAGGGAAAGGAAACCCTGGATGAGGCAGGCGACCGCCTGCTCGACTATGTGCTGCGCGTTGCCTCCGGCGAACAGACACTGGCGGAGCGGCACGGCTGCCGTGAAATTTCCATCTTCAAGGACGGCGTTGTGCTGTAGCGGCGCGGCAACATTTTGACGGAAAGATTCTGCCTTGGTATAATTCATCCTTGGATGGGGAAGGGCGCAGCAGCGCCCTCCTCGTCCGGGGATGTTTTGCAATACGTTGGTTGTGTCAGTATCAGGCAGAAGATCGAAGAGAGGGAAGGTGCATTTATGAAGAATGTAGTTGTAGGTCAGTCGGGCGGCCCCACCGCCGTCATCAACTCCTCCATCGCAGGCGTATATGCCGGCGCAAAGGCGGCAGGTGCGGAGCATGTCTACGGCATGATTCACGGCATCGAGGGCTTCCTGCAGGACAAGCTGGTTGATCTGGATGAATACCTTGCGGATCCGATGGGGATCGAACTGCTCAAGAGAACACCGTCTGCCTTCCTTGGCTCCTGTCGCTTCAAAATGCCCAAGATCGAGGGCCACGAGGACGTCTACGAGAACGTCTTCCGGATCATGGAGGCGCATGACATTGACACGCTTTTCTATGCGGGCGGCAACGACTCCATGGATACCGTGAAGATGCTCAGCGATTATGCCAAGGATCACGGCAAGAGTCAGCTGTTCATGGGTGTTCCCAAGACCATCGACAATGACCTGCCTGTCACGGACCATTGCCCCGGCTACGGCTCTGCGGCCAAATACATCGCAACAACGATGAAGGAGATCATCCGCGACAACGAGTCCTTCGGTACGGTGAAGCCGACCATTGTGGTTGCGGAGATCATGGGACGCGATGCCGGCTGGCTGACTGCGGCGGCTGCGCTGGCCAAGGGCGATGACTGCAGCGGCGTGGATGCCATTTATCTTCCGGAGCGAGTGTTCGATATCGACAAGTTCCTCGACAAGGTGGAGACCCTTTCCAAGACCAAGCACTCGGTTGTCATTGCTGTTTCTGAGGGCCTCAAGCTCGCGGACGGCCGCTATGCCTGCGAGCTGGGCAATGCCTCCGACAAGGTGGATGCCTTCGGGCATAAGCAGCTTTCCGGAACGGCAACCGCACTGTGCGCGCTGATCGGCGAGAGGACCGGCTGCAAGACCCGCGCCATTGAATTTTCCACCATGCAGAGAGCAGCAACCCATGTGGCGTCGCTTACGGACATCGAAGAGGCCTTCACGGCAGGCAGCATGGCAGCCGATGCAGCCTCCAAGGGTGAGACGGCGAAGATGGTCATTTTCAAGAGAGTCAATGCAGAGGGCGAGCCCTACCGCATCGAGTTCTCCAAGTTTGACATTCATCAGATTGCCAACGGCGTCAAGAACGTTCCGCAGGAGTGGATCAATGAGGAAGGCGATAATCTGACAGAGGATTATGTAAAGTATGCACGTCCGCTGATTCAGGGCGAGCAGCTGCCGATCTGGGTGAACGGTACGCCGCGTCATCTTGTCATGAAGGAGCTGCAGGAATTCTGATGCTGTATGCTGTGACCGGCAGCAGCCGGTGACATAATGTGAGAAGGGTTTCCGGGGGGAGAGCGTGTCCCTCCGGAAATTTTGGGTTATAATCTGACGGACATCCGGCCTCCTGCAGGGGAACCGGCGGGAGAACTGACATTGCGAAGGAGTGAATTATGGTTACCAATATGAAACGTGACATTCTGGCACTGAACATGGAAGAGCAGCTGCAGGAGATTGCCTCGGATCGATGCGGCAAATCCTCCATCGCAGACTGTACCGACGAAGAACTCTATTATGTCATTCTGGACTACTGCAAAAGGCTGCTGGCCGTCACGGAGCGAAATGCGGGAGAAAAGCGCGTCTATTACATTTCGGCGGAATTCCTGATCGGCAAGCTCCTGTCCAACAATCTGATCAATCTGAAAATATACGACAGGATGAAGGAGCTGCTGGAGCAGAACGGGAAGAGCCTCGCGAGAATTGAGGAGGTGGAGCCGGAGCCTTCTCTTGGCAACGGCGGTCTCGGCCGCCTGGCCGCCTGTTTCCTGGACTCCATCGCAACGCTGGGGCTTCCCGGAGAGGGACTCGGTCTGAATTATCACTACGGCCTGTTTCATCAGGTCCTGGAGGACCATCTTCAGAAGGCGGAGAAGGATCCGTGGATTCAGGAGGACTCCTGGGAGATCCGAAGCGATGTTTCCTTTGACGTTTACTACGGCAGGCGAAAGGTGACGTCGCACATGTATGACATTGACGTCATCGGCTACGACGCCGGCGTCAACAAGCTGCGGCTTTTCGACGTAGATACCGTGGATGATTCGCTGGTAGAGGAGGGAATTACCTTTGACAAGGAGGAGATCGAGAAGAATCTGACGCTGTTCCTGTATCCGGATGATTCCGATGAGAAGGGTCAGCTCCTGCGGATTTACCAGCAGTATTTCATGGTCAGCAATGCGGCGCAGTGGATTCTGCGTGAGATGAAGATCCGCCAGTATGATCTGCGCCGCCTGTATGACCATGCCGTGATCCAGATCAATGACACCCATCCTACGCTGGTGATCCCGGAGCTGATCCGTATCCTGACGGAGGAAAAGGCGCTGTCCGTTGATGAGGCCATCGAGGTTGTCTCCAAAACCTGCGCTTATACCAACCACACCATTCTGGCGGAGGCCCTGGAGACCTGGCCGATGGCGTACCTGGAAAAGGTGGTTCCGCAGCTGGTGCCGATCATTAAGGAGCTCGATCGGAGAGTTCGTGCACGGTATGACGATCCGGCAGTTCAGATCATCGATGAGGAGAACCGTGTTCACATGGCCTTCATCGACATTCACTACGGCTTTTCCGTCAACGGTGTGGCTGCGATTCACACGGAAATTCTCAAGAACACGGAGCTGAACAGTTTTTACCGCCTGTACCCGGAGAAATTCAACAACAAAACCAACGGCGTCACCTTCCGCAGATGGCTGCTCTCCTGCAATCACAGGCTGGCGAATTTCCTGTCGTCGACCATCTCGGATGCCTACAAGAAGGACGCATCCCGACTGGAGGATCTGCTGCGCTATCAGAATGATGACGAGGTTCTTGGCAGGCTGGAGGCCATCAAGCAGGAGAACAAGCGGGAGCTCGCGGAATATGTACTCTCTCATGAGGGCGTGGCGCTGGACCCGAACGGAATTTTCGACATTCAGATCAAGCGGCTGCATGAATACAAGCGGCAGCAGATGAATGCGCTGTACATCATTCACAGATATCTGGAGATCAAAAGGGGCAAAAAGCCGGCAAGGCCGCTGAACTTCATTTTCGGTGCGAAGGCGGCGCCGGCCTACATCATCGCTCAGGACATCATTCACCTGCTCCTGGTGCTGCAGGATATCATCAACAACGATCCGGATGTCAATGCGTACATGCATCTGGTGTTCGTCTCGAATTACAATGTGACCTATGCGGAGAAGCTGATCCCGGCCTGCGACATTTCGGAGCAGATTTCGCTGGCCTCGAAGGAGGCCTCCGGCACCTCCAACATGAAATTCATGCTCAACGGTGCCGTGACACTCGGGACCGCAGATGGTGCGAATGTGGAGATCCATCAGCTGGTGGGCGACGACAACATTTACATGTTCGGCGTGGATTCGGACACGGTGATCGAGCATTATCAGAAGGCAGACTATGTGTCCAGAGATTACTATGAGAGGAGTCCCGTCATCCGGGAGGCCGTCGATTTCATTGTGGGCGCGCAGTGCATGAGAGTCGGGCACAGGGAGAACCTGGAGAGACTTTACAGGGACATCCTGAACAAGGACTGGTTCATGGCGCTGATTGATCTGGAGGATTACATCCGCGTGAAGGACCGGATGCTGGAGGATTACGAGGACCGCAGGCGATGGAACCGGATGAGCCTTGTGAACATTGCCAGAGCCGGCTTCTTCTCAAGCGACCGCACGATTCGGGAATACAACAATGATATCTGGAAGCTGCGCTGACAGAGAGGGATACCAGACGGGGGGTATGCACGTTGGCGGACATGGATTTGTTTGAATACATGCGGCAGAAGAAGAGCCGGGAGGAGTCGCCGCTGGCGGCAAGGCTGCGTCCCAGAACTCTGGAGGAGGTGGTGGGGCAGCAGCACATCATCGGCAGGGATAAGCTGCTCTACCGCGCCATCAAGGCAGACAAGCTCGGGAGCCTTCTGTTCTACGGGCCGCCCGGCACAGGGAAAACCACGCTGGCGCGCGTCATTGCCAACACAACGGCGGCGGAGTTCTGTCAGATCAACGCAACCGCAGCGGGCAAAAAGGACATGGAAGAGGTGATCCGTGCGGCGAAGGAGCGCATGGGCGGTTACGGGAAGAAGACCATTCTGTTCATTGATGAGATTCACCGCTTTAATAAAGGGCAGCAGGATTACCTGCTGCCCTTTGTGGAGGACGGCACGATTACGCTCATCGGCGCGACGACAGAGAATCCGTATTTTGAGGTGAACAGCGCCCTGCTCTCACGGTCCATGATTTTCGAGCTGCGTCCGCTGTCGGCCGAGGACATTCGAACGCTCCTGTACCGGGCCGCGGAGGACACCGACAGAGGAATGGGGAGCTATCACGCCGTCCTGGAGCCGGATGCGGCGGAGCTCCTGGCAGAGGTTTCGGGCGGAGATGCAAGGCACGCTCTGAACGCTCTGGAGCTCGGTATTCTGACGACGGAGCCTGCGGAGGACGGCAGGATTCACATCACCGCGGAGGTTGCACGGGAGTGCATCCAGAAACGAGTTGCCAGGTATGACAAAAAAGGTGATAATCACTACGATACGATCTCTGCTTTCATCAAGAGCATGCGCGGATCCGACCCGGATGCTGCCGTATATTATCTTGCCCGCATGATGGAAGCGGGCGAGGAGCCGGAATTCATCGCAAGGCGGATCATGATCTGCGCCTCGGAGGATGTCGGGAATGCAGATCCGGGGGCCCTGCAGGTCGCGGTGGCGGCGAGCCTTGCCGCGGAACGGATCGGCTGGCCGGAGTCACAGATCATTCTGGCACAGGCTGCAGAGTACGTGGCCACGGCACCGAAGTCCAACACCGCCTGCGAATCCATCACGGCGGCCGGAAAGGCAGTACAGGAAACCGGATCGCTCCCGATTCCGCCGTATCTGCAGGATGCACATTATCAGGCGGCTTCGGCGCTCGGCAGAGGAATCGGATATCAATATGCACACGCCTATGAGGAGCATTACGCCGGGCAGCCCTGCCTTCCGACGGACCTTCGGGACAGAAAATTCTATCTTCCCTCGGAAAACGGTTATGAGAGAGTGATCCGGCAGCACATGGCACAGCTGACGGGAGATCCCAGGTATACGGAGCAGGAGGAGCTGCTGCCGCGCACCGATGCGTCGGCGGCAGAATAGCGGCGTCTGAAGGACGATGCGCCGGGCGGGGAGCCGGAACGGAGAAGGAATACCGACATGAACACGCAGATGGAATGGGAAGGGCCGTGGAAAGGAGGGGAAATGGAGCCGGTTGCAATTTACAAGCTGATCATATTGTACATGCTGGACCGGGCCGGCGGCGAGATCGCCATGCCGCGCACCAGCTCCTTTCTCATCGAAAATGGCTATGCTGCGAATTTTGAAACCCTGCTGCAGACCTATGAAGAGATCGAGAAGAACGGGTTTGTGGCAGAGAAGAGCATGGGCGGCAAGACCTTCCTGCAGATCACGGCGGAGGGAGAGGAGACCCTGGGCTTTTTTGCAGGGCAGCTCTCAGACAGCATCAAGCAGCAGATCCGCACCTATCTGAAGGATATGGGACGTGAGATTACCAACGAAGAGGCCATCCTGGGGGAATATTATCGCTCCACGCTGGAGGATTACACGGCGCACCTGGTGGTGCGGGAGAACGGACATCCTATTCTGTCCATTGATCTGTCGGTTCCGGATGAGGAGACCGCGAAAAAAGCGGTGGCCGGATGGAAGCAGCAGAGCAGCGAGGTTTACCAGCAGCTTCTCGGAACACTTCTTCGTTGACAGCATCGCAGGCTGCGTCCTATAATCGGCTTGGCCGGATGTTTCCTGCGCGGAATGTATGCAGGCACTGCAGCGTACAGACCGGGACAGCGCAGACACCGGCGAGTCATCATATCAGGCCCGAAGGTTCGGGCAATAGATTCGATCCCACACTATCAGAAGATAAATACGGTCGGCTTCAAAGGGCGGCACCGCAATATTGTGAGAACCTCCACCGGTGCAGCCTGCTGCGGCAGGCTACGCTCCGGTACGGTATGCTGCAAATGCCGCACCGGGGGCGGAATCCTCAGAACGGGGAGAGCGCCGAAGGGCCGGCTGCCGGAGGGGGAGCCGGTGTTCGTTCCTGCTGTACGGCAGGAGAGGAGCAGTGCGCAGGCAGTGTGGAGCGACGATCGTTACAAGGGTGGATTCATGAGAATGTCAAAGGAAATGTACGAGTCTCTGCAGGTCAAGGATCTGAAGGCGATTGCAGACAGCAGAGACATGAAGATCCCTGCAAGGACCAGAAAAGAGCAGATCGTGGAAATGCTGCTGCAGCTGGATCAGGCAGAGGATGAGAAGGTGCTGCAGGAGCGGGCGGCCAGAGAGAAGGAGGAGAGGAGCCAGACAGAGGGCTCCGGCCCGGCGGAAGCTTCGTCCAGACCGGTTCATGGGCGCCATGGCAGGAAAACAGCGGGGAGACCCGGCGGCCCGGCAGAGAGCCGAAGGGGCAGAGAACGGAGGGACCAGGCCGAGGCCGGCGGAAACGGGCCGGAGAGAAGCGGAAGGAGCTCGGCAGAGGAGCAGGACGGGACACAGCAGCCCCGGGAATCCGCCGTTCGTGAGCAGCCGATTCGGGAAGGAGCTGCACAGGAAACCGCCGGCCGGGAATCCGCCGTTCATGAGCAGTCCAGGGAAGCTGCTGTCCGCGAGCAGCCCGCGCGCGGGACGTCCGCTCCGGGAGAAAAGGGGGCCGAGGGAAGGCCTGCCCGGCAGGACGCGGTATCCGCAGCTACCGCAGGGCGCTATGCGCGGCACGGACTGGTCCGTCCGGACCAGCAGATTGTCCACAAAAATGAGATCAATCCGGATCTGGACAGCGGGGACAAGGCCAGGGGCATTCTGGAGGTGCTGCAGGATGGATACGGCTTTATCCGGTCTGCCAATTACATGCCGGGAGACAACGATGTGTACGTTGCGCCCAGCCAGATCCGGCGCTTTAATCTGAAAACCGGCGATATCGTGGAGGGCGGCCTGCGTGTCCGCAATCAGAACGAGAAATTCTCGGCTCTTCTTTACGTGACGGCCATCAACGGCCTCAGCCCGGAGGAATCCAAGAAACGGTACAATTTCGAGGACATGACGCCGATTTTTCCGGACGACCGCATTCGTCTGGAGAAGCCGGGCGCATCGGTCGCCATGCGCGTCATGGATCTGATGTGTCCTGTCGGAAAGGGCCAGCGCGGCATGATTGTTTCCCCGCCGAAGGCCGGCAAGACAACGCTGCTCAAGGAGGTGGCGAAATCGGTCAAGTCCAACAACCCGGACATCCATCTTATCATCCTGCTGATTGACGAGCGCCCGGAAGAGGTGACGGACATTCGCGAGGCTCTGGAGGGCCCGAATGTTGAGGTGATCTATTCCACGTTCGATGAGCTCCCGGATCATCACAAGAGAGTGGCGGAGATGACCATTGAGCGGGCCAAGCGCCTGGTGGAGAGCAAGAAGGATGTGATGATCCTCCTGGATTCCATCACCAGACTGACGAGAGCCTACAATCTGACGGAGCCCTCGAGCGGGAGGACGCTCTCCGGCGGCCTGGATCCCGTTGCACTGCATATGCCCAAGCGGTTTTTCGGTGCCGCAAGGAACATGCGGGAGGGCGGATCGCTTACCATCCTCGCCACGGCGCTGATCGAGACGGGCTCGAAGATGGACGACGTGGTATATGAGGAATTCAAGGGAACCGGCAACATGGAGCTGATCCTGAACCGCAAGCTTTCGGAGAGACGGATCTTCCCGGCTGTGGATCTTGCAAAGTCGGGAACCAGAAGAGACGACCTGCTCCTTACGCCGGACGAAAGAGAGAGCGTGGCCATCATCCGCAAGGCCTTCATCGGCTCCAGGGGCGAGGAGGCCACCGACAGTGTGCTGGATCTCTTTGCCAGAACCAGGAGCAACGGAGAGTTTGTCAGCATGGTGAAGAAGCACATGTGGAGCTTCTGAACCGGTACCATGACGGCACCCTGACCGGCACGGCGATTCTGAGAACGTCCCCGGGACGGACAGCTCCGCCAGGACCCGTCACCGGCGGGCGTCTGTACAGTAACCGCTGCAGACGGAAGAAAGCGCCGGAGGGTCCGCCCTCTTGAAAAACCACGCGAATGGCCTATAATAGACAGGTGCTGTGCCGCCATGGCGGAACTGGTAGACGCGCGGGACTTAAAATCCCGTTTCGGCGACGAAGTGCGGGTTCGATTCCCGCTGGCGGCATTTTTAAAGCCTTGTATTTCCAACGTTTCCTCGGAATTCGTTGAAAATACAAGGCTTTTTTCGTTTCTGTCCCAGCTGTTGGCTGAGCCTCAGCTGTTTGACTGTCCGGCCTGCAGGATCTCAATGTAGGCGAGGATCAGGGGCGCCACGCCCTTCGCGTCGTTCTGCACGATGGGCTCGCGCATATAATAATCAAAGGTTCCCTCGCGCATCTGCTTGTTGCCGAGTCCCGCCACGAGACAGATGCCGCCCAGCTGGAGCTCGCCGTCCTTCTCCGACAGATATTTCCGGCAGATCCCCTCGAAGGCTCTGCGGCCGTGAGCACGGAAGGAATCCGCCAAAAGTCCCAGGCGGACACTCTTCAGGATCGCATAGGCGAAGATGGCGGAGCCGGAGGTCTCCAGGTAGTTCGGTGCAATGCCGCCGCGGTTGACCACCTGATACCACATGCCGGTCTCAGCATCCTGATAGGGGAGCATTGCGTCGATGAGCTCTCGGTAGATCCGGCCGAGCGTTTCCTTTTCCTCAGAGCGGGAGGCAGGCAGAATCTCCCAGGTATCCACCAGAGCCATGGCGTACCAGCCGATGGCCCGGAGCCAGAAGCTGTCGGAGAGGCCGGTGACCCTGTCGCACCAGAAGCTCTCCCGGGAGGCGTCGTAGGCATGGTAATACAGGCCGTTCCGAAGATCGCGCAGCTTCTCATATACCGTCAGAAACTGCCGGATGACGTCGGCGCAGTTCCGGCCGTCATGGAAGGTGAGCTCATACTGCATATAGAAGGGCTGCGCCATGTACAGACCGTCCAGCCAGATCTGGTTCGGATAGATCAGCTTGTGCCAGAAGCTACCCTCCGGAGTCCGGGGCTGTCCCTCCAGCTGACTGTACACGGTGTCGATGGCTTTCCGGTATTTTTCCTTGCCGGTGATGCGGTACAGATCGAAGAGCGTTTTGCCGGCATTGACATTGTCGAGATTGTATTCCTTCGGATCATAGGAAAGGATAGAGCCGTCCTCCTGAACGAAGTAATCAATGAAGGCATCTGCAAACTGCAGATATTGCTCATTCCCGCGGAGCTGGTAGAGCTCAAGGATGGCCTTGATCATACAGCCGTCGATGTAATTCCAGGAAGGCTTTGCCCCCTTGCGGAGCTTCTCGATGTTCCAGATCGGTGCCTGCGGACTGCTTTTTGCCAGCAGCTGGTCAATGTAATGATCCAAAATATCCATAATACATATCCTCATATACTTATTTTGCGACAATTTGATCAGTGGGTATGCCATTCAAACGTTTGCACCTCGTAATTCTACCAGATGTGTTCCGGAAAACCAATCCGCAAAAAATGACAAAAGCACTATAAAAAACGTGAAAATCACATGATTGACAAGCAATATGGACAATACTATAATCGGCTTGTAACAGAAAATGTGCATGGATTTCGGCGGACGGTGAAAAGGACCTCACCGGAGTTGGAAGATGCATTATTTTTTCGAAAAGTGTGCAAACCTTTGCAGATTAATGAGGCAACGCTGATGGGTTTCGTGATGAAAACCGACAACGAGGGAGCACACAAGAGAGGTAAAAGGGGATTGTTATGAAGAAGAATGTAAAGAAGGTCATGTCTTTGGCGCTTGCGTCGATGATGGCTCTGTCTGTGGCAGCCTGCGGAGGTTCCACCTCCGGCACGGAGAGCACGGATGCAGCGTCCAAGGACACATCCGCATCGGCAGATGCATCGTCGTCAGACAGTCAGGAGCCGGTTGAGATCAAGTTCTCCTGGTGGGGCGGAGACAGCCGCCACGAGGCAACCGAGGCTGCGGTCGCTGCATTCATGGAGAAGTATCCGTACATCACGGTGACCACCGAGTACGGCGCATGGTCCGGCTGGGAGGAGAAGCAGGCTCTCAACATCATGGGCGGAAACGCAGCGGATGTCATGCAGATCAACTGGAACTGGATCGAATCCTACAGCGGCAACGGCACGAACTTCGCCAACCTGGAGGATTACGCCGATGTTCTGGACCTCACCCAGTTCCCGGAGGATTCCCTGGAACTGTGCAAGGCAGACGGCAAGCTGATGGCGGTTCCGGTAGCTCTGACAGGACGTCTGTTCTACTGGAACAAGACGACCTTCGATGAGGTCGGCGTGGACATTCCTACCGATGAAGAGTCTCTGTTCGCAGCCGGCGAGGCCTTCAAGGCCTATGACGAGGATTATTATCCGCTGGCTCTGGGCGAGTACGACCGGATGCTCTTCCTGGTCTACTATCTTGAGTCTGTTTACGGAAAGGCATGGGTAGAGGACGGCCAGGTTCAGTACACAGCCGATGAGATCGCAGAGGGTATGGAGTTCATCAACAAGCTGGAGGATGGACACGTGATCCCGACCCTGGCTGTCATCAACGGCGACATGGCGGATTCCCTGGATAAGAATGCAAAGTGGATTGACGGCAAATACGCCGGCATCTATGAGTGGGATTCCTCCGCATCCAAGTTCCAGAAGGCGGTTGCAGAGAGCACCAACAAGCCCGGACAGGAGTTCGTCATCGGTGAGTTCCTCAAGTTCGGCGACTACAACGGAGGCTTCACGAAGATCTCCATGGGTCTTGCCGTATCGGCAACCTCGGAGCATCCGAAGGAAGCAGCAATGCTGATCAACTACCTGCTCAACGATCCGGAAGGTGTTGAGATCTGCGGCACCGAGCGCGGCATTCCCTGCTCTGCAGCAGCCCTCGCCGTGCTGGATGAGAAGGGACTGGGCGATGACATCGTCAAGGAGGCGAACAGCAAGGTTCTGGCCTACAGCAAGTTCCCTCTGGACAGCAAGTTCGAGCACAACGATCTGAAGGCTAACCCGGACGGCGTGTACTACAAGGTCTTCGGCAAGCTGAGCACACACGATTATGACGCAGCACAGGCGGCACAGGCCCTGCTCGACGGCGTGAACGAGACACTCGGCAACTGATGGCATAAGGCTTACGGCGGCAGAGCGGCAGACATGCGGCTGCACCGGAGAGCGAACCCGAGGGGGACTTCTCCGGTGCATTGCTGCGGAAGAGCCGCAGCAGTGCGGGCGGACACCGAAGGAAAGGACCGAAAGGAACAGCGGGATGGATGTCAGAGAGGCAGTGAAGGACAAGGCCAATTATGCCGGGATTGTCCGTTATTTTGAGAACACACAGGCTTCGGATCCGGATCGGATGCTCCTTATGGTTCAGGTCCTGGAGGCAATGAGCGAGGAGATTTTCGAGCATTACCGCGCCCTGCAGCTGCTGCTGCGCAGGTCCGTCGGGGAATTGATCGACAGACGCAGAAGGGAGGGGGACTTTTCCTTCCTTTCCGGGACTGACCGGCAGACGTTTGCTGAGGTTCTTGTTCGAGGGAGCAGAACCGGAGCATTGAATCCGGAGCATTTTGAGGACTTCCTTCCGGAATTGCAGCAGAAAGTTATCACGAATGAGGAGGCAGATGTATGAACCAGAAGAAGAGCTTCAGCAAGCTTCTGTCAGAGAACATTGGTTTTCTGTTTGTACTACCATGGCTGATCGGATTTCTCCTGTTCAAGGTGTATCCGTTCGCATCGTCCCTGTATTACAGCTTTACAGACTACGACATGTTCAGCGGGATCAGTAAGTATGGCCTGATGAACTACACCAAGATTTTCACGGACGAGGACATTCTCCGCGCCTTCAGGGTGACTTTTAAGTATGCGATTTTCGATGTGCCGCTGAAGCTGGCGTTTGCGCTGTTTATCGCATTCATCCTGAATTTCAAGCTCAAGGGCGTGAACTTCTTCCGTACGGCATATTACATTCCCTCCATTCTGGGAGGCTCCATTGCCATCGCCATTCTGTGGAGAGCAGTCTTCAACACAGACGGTCTGATCAACACGGTCATCACAGCCTTCGGTGCGCCGAAGATCAACTGGATGGCGAGCGACAACGGTGCTCTGGCGGTCATCGTACTGCTCCGCGTGTGGCAGTTTGGTTCGGCCATGGTTATTTTCCTTGCAGCGCTGAAGGGCGTGCCGCAGGATCTGTATGAGGCGGCGTCCATTGACGGAGCCGGCAAGTGGACGCAGTTCTTCAAGATTACCGTTCCGATGATCACACCGGTTATTTTCTACAACCTGATCACACAGCTCTGTCAGGCCTTCCAGGAGTTCAACGGACCGTTCCTCGTGACAAAGGGCGGACCCAACGGTGCGACCACGCTGATCTCCGTATTGATTTACAACAATGCATTCCTCCGGCATAAGATGGGTATGGCCAGCGCCCAGGCCTGGGTTCTGTTCGTCATCGTATGTGCATTGACCGGAATTGCTTTTGCAAGTCAGAAGAAGTGGGTTTACTACTCTGACGAGGATGGGAGGTAGAATTCCATGACAAGAGAACAAAAGAGAAAAGTCAGTACGGTAATTCGCTACATTCTCCTGATCGCAGTCGGCTTTATCATGGTGTATCCGCTGATCTGGATGGTGGGTGCGACGTTCAAGACGAATTCCGAGATCTTCACCAGTGCCTGGTTCTGGCCCAAGAATCCGGTGTTCGACGGTTACAAGGAGGCCTTCAAGAACTACGGCGGCAAGATCAATCTGATCACGTCCATGCTGAACACCTATAAGATCGTTCTTCCGAAGGTGATCTTCACGGTGGTATCCGCAACGGTGACGGCCTACGGCTTTGCCAGATTCAACTTTAAGGGGAAGGGCCTGATGTTCTCCCTGATGATGGCAACGCTCTTCCTTCCGCAGGTTGTCCTGAATGCACCGCAGTACATCATGTTCAACAAGTGGGGCTGGACCAATTCCTATCTGCCTCTGGTCGTTCCGTCCCTGTTCGCAACCGACACCTATTTCGTCTTCATGCTGATTCAGTTCCTGCGCGGCGTGCCGAAGGAGCTGGAGGAGGCTGCCAAGATTGACGGCTGCAACTGCGTACAGACCCTCTGGCATGTCATCGTTCCCATGCTGAAGCCGTCCCTGGTGTCCTGCGCACTGTTCCAGTTCATGTGGACCTCCAATGACTTCATGGGTCCGTTGATCTACATCTCCGATATGGAGAAGTACACCAACTCCATTTACCTGCGTATGTCGATGGACGGTGATGTCGGCTTCCAGTGGAACCGTATCCTTGCCATGTCCCTGATCTCCATCATTCCGTCCCTGATCGTGTTCTTCTGCGCACAGGATTCCTTCATCGACGGTATTTCAGCCGGCGGCGTCAAGGGTTAATTGCTTCGTTCGAAATCTTCGGGGAATCCTCAATATGAGGGTTCCCTTTTTTCATCGGCAGGAAACTGCGGCATACAGAGGAAAGCTATGAAAGTGAAAATTATTTTTCAGACGGCCAGATGTGTCACACTGGAAATTGAGGACGGGAGCATCTATGAGTCGGACCGGGAGCGGTCCATCCATGTCAACGGGAAACGGAAGCTGACAACCAGGCGCACGATTGTCAGCATTTATGACCTGAAGCCGCAGACCGATTACACAATCTGTGTAAAGGATGCGCAGGAGGAGGAGGAGACGCTGACGCTCCGGACAGAAAGGGAATTCGTGACCCTGAATGTCCGCGATTTCGGCGCAAGGGGAGACGGAGTGCAGAATGACACGCATTTCATTCAGGCAGCCATCATGAGCTGCCCGAAGGACAGCCGCGTGCTGATTCCGGAAGGGACGTATCGGATCACCAGTCTGTTCCTCAAGAGCGATATCCGTCTGGAGCTGGCGCAGGGAGCGGTGCTCCGGGGAGAAACCGACCGAAGGAAATTCGCGGTCCTGAAGGGGATCATTGACAGCTATGATGAGACGGAGGAGTACAACCTCGGAACCTGGGAGGGAAATCCGCTGGACTGCTTTGCGTCGCTGATCACCGGAATCGGGGTGCAGAACGTGGTGATCTACGGACAGGGAACCGTGGACGGGAATGCCTCCTTTGAGGATTGGTGGAAGGATCCCAAAAAAAGGGTTATCGCATTCCGGCCGAGAATGCTATTCTTAAACCGCTGTGAAAACGTGACCGTACAGGGCATCCATATACAGAACAGCCCCAGCTGGAACGTGCATCCGTATTTCTCGGATCACCTCCGGTTCGTGGATATGCAGATTACCGGCCCGGCCAATTCGCCCAACACAGACGGTCTGGATCCGGAATCCTGCCATGATGTGGAGATTGTCGGAGTCCGCATCTCCGTCGGAGACGACTGCATTGCGGTGAAGTCCGGGAAGATTTATATGGGACGCCGGTACAGAAGAGCCTGTGAGGATCTGGTGATCCGTCAATGCTGCATGCGGGACGGGCACGGCTCCATCACGGTGGGAAGTGAGATGGCCGGCGGTGTGCGGAGAATGACGGTGCGGGACTGCTGTTTCCTGCATACGGACCGCGGACTGCGGATCAAGACGCGAAGAGGAAGAGGAAAGGACGCGGTTCTGGACGAAATCGTGTTCGAGAACATCCGCATGGATCAGGTGAAGACGCCCTTTGTGGTGAATTGCTTTTATTTCTGTGATCCGGACGGACATACGGAGTATGTGCAGACGAGGGAGAGCCTTCCCGTGGATGAGAGAACGCCGGAGATCCGGCACCTTGTCTTCCGCCGCATCAATGCGTCGAACTGCCATCTGGCGGCGGCCTTTTTCTACGGGCTGCCGGAGCGGAAAATCGGCTGCGTGGAGATGGAGCACGTGCAGGTGACCTATGCAGCGGACGCAGAGCCGGGACAGATCGCCATGATGGACGGACTGGGGGAGGACTGCCGCCTCGGCATCTATGCCAACAACGTTGACACCCTGGTGCTGAAGGATGTGGCAGTCAGCGGGCAAAAAGGAGAAGCCATTGTGACGGAGCAGGTAGATCATCTGCTGCGCGAATGAGGAAGGGCAGCAGGAGCAAAGCGAAAATGCCGGTTACAATCAAGGATATAGCAAAACGCGCCGGGGTTTCCTATTCAACGGTATCAAGAGCGCTGAACAACGTCAGCGCAGGACACTCGGAGAACAAGCAGAAGATACTGAACATCGCAAAGGAGATGGGCTACATTCCCAACCAGGCGGCAGTCCAGCTGAAAATGTCCCGGTCGTATACGATCGGCGTTTATTTCTCCACCATCAGCAAAATGACCTCCCCGTTCGTTCTGCACGATGTGCTCACGGGTGTATACGATGTGGTCGGAAGCCGCTACAATGTGGTGGTCAAGGGAATTGACATGCATCAGAAGGGGGAGCTGAACCCCAGCTTCTACGACGGCATCATCGTGCTCTCCCAGAGAACGGAGGACAGCGCCTTCATCGATGAGGTGCTGGAGAAGGAAATTCCGGTGGTCGCCATCTGCCGCATTGTCCCGTACAACATTCCGAATGTCGTGACGGATGAGGCCAAGGCGATGGAGCGGGGAATGGATTATCTCCTGGACCGAGGTCACCGCAGAATCGCGGTGATTGAGGGCATACAGGGACTGGATTCCACGAGCCTTCGCCACATCGGCTGGCGCAATTCCATGCTCAAGCACGGACTGGACCCGGATGGAGTTCATATCGAGACGGGAAATTACCGGTATTCCAGCGGATACGCGGCGGCCAGGCGCATTCTGACGATGGATCCGCTGCCGACGGCCATCCTGTGCTTCAACGATGAGATGGCGTTTGCCGCGAAGGCGGCGGTGCAGGAAAAGGGGCTGGACGTGCCGGATGACGTTTCCCTGATCGGCTTCGACAACTGGAATATGTCGTCCTTCGGCAACATGCGGCTGACCACCATTGAGCGCAACATGGGAGATCTGGCCAGAGAGGGAACGAAAATTCTGGTGAAGCGGATGGAGTCGGGCATCATTGACAATGCAAGGGTCTATCTGGACAACAAGCTGGTGGAGCGGGAGTCCGTGAGGACACTGAATCAGGAGGACAAAAATGAAAGTTGGGTGTCGGGCACATGATTACGGCAAGCATTCGGCCGAACGGCTGGCGGACCTCCTGCAGCGGCAGGGGTTCGAGGCAGCACAGGTTGCCATGCCGAAGGCAATCACAGGGATCAGCAATTATCAGGACATTACGCCGGATCAGATCCGGGAGATTCGTGAGAGCTTCGCACAGAGAGGCCTGGAAATCACCGTGCTGGGGTGCTACCAGGATCTGAGTGTTCCGGATGCGGAGAAGCGAAGGGCTGCGGTGGAGAATGTATGCCGCGTTCTGAAGCTGCAGAAGGAGCTGGGAGCTCTCTGCGTGGGCAGCGAGACCTCGTATCTTCACCTGGACAAGGAGGAGAGCAGGAGACGGTGCGGCTTCATGGAGGACAGCATCCTGCGCATTGCGGAGGCGGCGGCCCGGGAGGATGCCGTGTTCGCGGTGGAGCCGGTCTACTGGCATCCGCTCAACAGTCCGGACGAGGCACAGCATCTGATAGATCTGGTCGGAGATGAAAGCCATTTCCGCTTTATCTTTGATGCGGCGAATCTGCTGGAATATGAGAAAATTCCGGAGCAGGAACAGCTGTGGAGGGACTGGCTTTCGGTAATCGGACCGAGGGTGACCGCACTGCACATCAAGGACTTTGTCTACGGCATCACCAATGACTACGACACATTTACGACAATGCCTCTGGGCACGGGCTGTCTGCGGTTCGATGAGATTTCAAAATGGCTGCACCGTCAGGACCGCAATGTCACGCTCCTGCGCGAGCATGTCAACCACTCCTGCGTTGCAGAGGACATTGCCTTCATGAAGGCAATGTAAAGGCATTGCATCGGGTATCCCTCGGGAGTACCGCAGATCGGCTGCGGCGGCTCCTGAGGGATTTTTACCGTCACGGTGCGGCAGCCAGTTTTCGGCAGGGAGCGCAGAGACCCGCAGGATAAGGAGAGAGTGGAATGTACAGGGAAATTTTCATTTCGAGGAGCGGCGAGGGGGATTACCAAAGCCTGACTGAAGCAGTCAATGCCTGCAGCGCGAATCCGCAGGAGCCGGTGCGCTTCCGCCTCAGGAACGGAATCTACCGTGAGAGGCCTTTCATTGAGCTGGAGGATTACATCATCGAGGGGGAGAGCACGGACGGGACAATCCTCACGTCCGCCTGTGGGGGGCTGGATCCGTGGCCGGGGGAGGAGAAGACAGGAACCTTCCGCTCGCAGACGCTGTTCCTTGGCGGCGGGAAGGCGAGGGTGCGCAATCTCACCGTAGAGAATACGGCGGGGGACGGAGAAAAGGCCGGGCAGGCACTGGCAGTCTATGCGGATGCGCAGGAGGTCTTCATGGAGAAGGTCGCTCTGCTGGGCAACCAGGATACGCTCTTTACGGCACCCCTGCCCCGGAGGGAGCGGGAACCGAACGGCTTCCGGGGACCGGGGGAGAACAGACCGCGCAGGAATACCCGGCAGTACTATCTGAACTGCCGGATCGCCGGGAACATCGATTTCATCTTCGGCGGCGCAGACGCTGTCTTTGATCAGTGCCGCCTGGAACCTCTGCCGCACGGGAGGGAAATCTGTTACATCACGGCACCCAGCACGCCCGCGGCACGTCATGGGTATCTGTTCTATCGATGCGTTGTGAAGGGAAGCTGTCCTCCGGATACGGTCTATCTCGGCCGGCCCTGGCGGGAGAACGGCGCTTCGTACTGGATGAACTGCACCTTCAGCAGGGAGGTGCGCACCGAGCGCTGGGACAACTGGAGAAATCCGCAGAACGAGGCAACAGCCCGCTTCGGAGAGTACCATTCGGAGGGGGAGCATGCGGAAAAGAGCGGCGGCTTCGGCACGGCGGACGATCCTGCAGAACATCAGGCAATGCTCCGGTACCTCACACAGATGCGGAAAAGGTTCCTGACGTGAGGACGGCAGGACGGACAAGGGCCGCAAAGGGCGCAGAGAACAGATGATTGATACAAGGAAAGAGCAGGAAAGAGACGAACTGCATGGCAGATTACCTGTCCTGGGATGTTCTGTTTATGAAATCATATTCTGCGAGCGACAGAACGGACTTGAGTAATAACGAAGAGGCAATTTCTGAGTTGAAAGAACTGGGCAGCAATCTGTGAAACAAAAAAACATAGACACCTCGGAGAATGAGAGGAGAAAAATCATATGATTATAAAATATGCCACAGAAGAAGATATAGGAGCGAACTAATGACATTGAAAACCGAGCGTCTTGTTCTGCGCCGCTGGGAAGAAAGCGATGCAGAGGATTTATACAAATACGCCAGCGATCCCGATGTGGGACCGATTGCCGGGTGGCCTGCCCATCAGAGTTTGGATGAGAGCCGCGATGTGATAAAAAACGTCTTTAACGGCAAAGAGGCTTATGCTGTCTGCTTTAAAGAAGACGGCAAGGCTATAGGAGCAATCGAATTGAAGCTGAACGGGTATACCGACATGACCGACCGGGACGATGAATGCGAGATGGGCTACTGGCTCGGAAAACCGTTCTGGGGTCAGGGCATCATGCCGGAAGCTGTGAAGGAAATGCTCCGCCATGCTTTTGAGGACTGCGGTATGCAGAAAGTTTGGATCGGCTATTATGAAGGCAACACGAAGTCCAAGCGTGTCCAGAAAAAATGCGGATTCAAGTATCAGTGGAAATCAGAGAATGTGGATGTGCCGCTGATGCATGAAAAGCGAACAGGTCATGTCAGCCTGATGACGAAGGAAGATTGGCAGGAGATGGCGGATTGAGTGAATCGGAACTTTATAAAGAATTTGGAATATTGACGAGGAATAAGGATAATGACAGGGTATTGTTGGAACAGGCAGAAGCAACGGGAATAACGGATGGTGAATCGCTCACGGAGGTTAGTGATTCAGAACCGAAGGAAGGCGGTGAGGACGCATGAGCAGGCTGGATGAGCTGATTCAGGAGCTTTGCCCGAAAAGAACGGCGGCTCAGATCCAGCCGCCGTCCATGGAGATGACCTGCCCCGTGAGATATGACGGCGCATGGGCGAGCTGCACAACGGCGGCAGCGGCCTCCTCCGGGAGGGCGAAGCGTCCTGCGGGGATTTCCTCTGCGAGGGCGGCCTTCTCCTCGTCGGAGAGATGCCGGTTCATCTCGGTGTCAATGCAGCCGAAGGCGAGCGCATTGACCGGAATGCGGGAGGGCGCCAGCTCCTTGGCAAGCGCCCGGGTGAAGGCATTGACGCCGCCCTTTGCGGCGGAGTAGGCCACCTCGCAGGAGGCGCCGACGACGCCCCACACCGAGGAAATGTTGATGATGCGCCCCGGGCAGTCCTCCGAGGGAAGAGGGAGAACGCTGCCGCCCTGTACGGGGGTGTCCGCAGCTGCGGTATCCCGGCGCAGGAACAGGGGAATGACCGCACGGCAGGTGTAGAAGACGGAGGAAAGATCCGTCCGGATCAGTTCCTCCCATTGCGCATCGGTCATCTCCTGCAGAAGACCGATGTGCGCGATGCCGGCGTTGTTCACCAGCAGGGACGGCACCAGACTGTCAGCAGCCAGCCTTTGGAAAAGGTCCGTCACCTCGGCTGAGCATCCAAGGTCACAGAGCTCTGTCCGGACAGAAATGCCGAACCGCGCGGTAAGCTCTGCGGCAAGGCTCCGGAGCGGCAAGGCGGAACGGCGGCAGACTGCAATGAGGTCCCATCCGTCGGCAGCCAGCGCTGCGGCAGCGGCCCTCCCGATGCCGCGGGAGGCCCCGGTTATCATTGCCAGCTTATGAGGAACAGCGGGATTGCGCATGCGGTTCTCCTTTCCTGGAAGAGTTACACAAAATTCTGCTGAAACAGTATAATGTCCTGAGACAGCATACACCAACAGCAGACAGCATTCAAAGAGGTGATGAGAGAGTGAGCCGGATACGTTCGGAGCGCAAGACGGATGCGGGGAACGGCGTGGTCCGCATGACCATTGTGGCGCTGGCAGCAATTGTACAGATTTATTTCATCTATCTCCTGATGTCGTGGCTGGACAGCTATTCTACGGTGATCCATCTCGTTGTGGAATTGATGGCGGTGGTCCTCGTGCTGCGGATTTACGGTCACCACAGCACAACGTCCATGAAGCTTCCGTGGATTGTTCTCATCACGTCGGCTCCGGTTCTGGGGGTGATCCTGTGGTTCCTGATGGCGAGCAAGGCGGCGACGAAGCCGATGAGCGACCGCTTCCGGCGGATTGACGAGCATCTGTCCGTCTATCTGCACCAGGAGCAGGGAACGCAGGCGGCACTGCATGCGCAGGATCCTGCCTTTGCCGGGGTTGCCTCGTATCTGTGGCGAAGAGGCGGCTTTCCGCTGTACAGTGAGGAGGACTGCCGGTATTACAGCGACGCGGCCGAGGCGCTGGAGCAGCAGCTGGAGGATCTGCGGAACGCGCGGCACTATATTTTCATGGAGTATTTTGCCATTGAGAACCGGGAATCCTTTGCAAGAGTGCACGAGGTGCTGCGGCAGAAGGCTGCCGAGGGTCTGGATGTGCGCCTGTTCTATGACGACGTGGGGAGCATCGGCTTTATTTCACTTCGGTTCCAGGACTGCCTGAGAGAGGACGGCATCCAGACGCGGGTGTTCAATCCGGTCCTGCCGGGGCTGCGCGTCTTTATGAACAACCGCGATCACCGGAAGATCACGGTGATCGACGGCAGCATTGCCTACACCGGCGGATACAACCTCGCCAATGAATATTTTCACGTGACCAGTCCCTACGGGGAATGGAAGGATGCGGGCCTTCGGGTAACCGGAGCTGCGGTGAACACCTTCACCACCATTTTTCTGGAAATGTGGAACGCCATTCACCGCTCCGACGTGTCGGATGTGGATTATCGCAGGTTCTATCCCGCGTGGAACGAGAACCTGCGGGTGAGGCCGGAGGGACCGGACACGGACGGCAGCAGGGATGCGGAGGAAAAGAGAGCGCAGGAGGAGACGCCGGACTGCCGGAGCACGGCAGCTGCTTGCGGCAGGGGCTTTGTGCAGCCCTATGCAGACTCTCCGCTGGATGAGGAGCTGATCGGCGAGAACGTCTACATGTCCATCGCCAACGCCGCGGAAAACTACATATACTATGTGACGCCGTATCTGATTCTCACGGATGAGATGACGAGGAGTCTGACGCTGGCCGCAGAGCGCGGCGTAGACGTTCGGATCGTCACGCCCGGGATTCCGGATAAAAAGATTACATACCAGCTCACGCGCTCCTACTATGCGCAGCTGGTGCGGAAGGGGGTCCGCATCTATGAGTTCACGCCGGGCTTCTGCCATGCCAAGTGCTGTGTGAGCGACGACCGCATTGCAACCTGCGGCACGATCAATCTGGATTACCGGAGTCTCTATCATCATTTTGAGGACGGCTGCGTGATGTACCACAGCGGTGCGGTCCTGGATGTCAGGGCAGATCTGGAGCAGACCATCGCACGCAGCAGCGAGGTGACGGAGCAATATGCGGAGGGGAATCGGAACCTCTTCGTCCGCATTTTCCAATGCGTGCTGCGTCTGGCGGCACCGATGTTCTGAAACGGCAGAGGCGGGAACCGTGTGCCTGTGCGTGCAGGCACGTCAAGACAACAGGAAAGAGATGGGGGTATATATGGCTTTTTCATCGAACAGCTATCAGCAGCTGGGACTGGGGGATCGATCGGTGCTCCTGAATGAACGGGAGCGCAGGAGGCTGGAGCGATCGTGGGCCGGAAGCTTTGCAGAGGAAATCTTCCCGAAGATTCAGGAGAAAATCTTCCAGCCGCTGTATTCCGAGGTGTCTGCGAGACCGAGCGGTCCGGTCAATGTGACCGTGGGGCTGCTGCTGCTGGAGGAGCTCCTTGCGCTTTCCGATGAGAAGGCGGTGGAGAACTGCACCTGTGACCTGCGCTTTCAGACGGCCCTGCATACAACAAGCGATCTGGTGCAGCCGGTTTCGGAGAGCACGCTGCAGCGGTTTCGCAGAAGGCTCATGGATTATGAAAAGACCAACGGGGTGAATCTCCTGCACCAATGCATGGAGGGCTTCCGGGAGGAGCTGGATGCATGGATCAGCCGGGAATTCCCGGAGTCGGGTATGGACAGTCTGCGGCTGGAGAGCCTCATTCTGCGAAGGGGCGGTGCGGGCACCTTTGACGAGACCGTCGTAGCGAATCCGGAGATTTTCAAGATCAATGCCCTTCCGGCCCATTCGGATCATTGCACCTATGCGTCCCGGCAGGAAATGGAGGCGGAGGCAACCTCGCTTCGCTGCAGCCTGAACGGACTGTGGCGGTTTGACTATGCCGTGAATCCATCTCTGGCGCCCAGAGGCTTTGAAAAGCTCTCCTGTGACTGCCGGAGCTGGGACGAAATTCCGGTGCCCGCCCACATGCAGATGGAGGGTTATGACATCCCGGCCTACGTGAACTCGCAGTATCCGTGGGACGGACGGGAGGAGCTGCATCCCGGTGAGGTGCCGCAGCGGTTCAATCCCGTCGGCAGCTATGTGAAATATTTTACAATCCCGGAGAACATGCAGGGGCAGGCGCTGTACCTTTCCTTCCAGGGGGTGGAGAGCGGTTATGCGGTATGGCTCAACGGCAGCTTTGTCGGCTACAGCGAGGATACCTTTACACCGACGGATTTTGACCTGACGCCCTATGTGCGGGAGGGGGAGAACAAGCTGGCGGTGCGGGTTTACAAGTGGACGAGCTCGAGCTGGCTGGAGGATCAGGACTTCTACCGCTTCAGCGGGATCTTCCGCGATGTTTACCTGTACGTGAAGCCGGCGGTGCATCTGGAGGATCTGAAGATCCGAACGCTCCTGACCGAGGATCTGTCGGCGGCTGAGCTGGTGCTGAATCTCTCCCTGTCCGCGGCGGGCGATGCTCCTGCAGGGGAGCCTTCGGGGAATGCTGCGGTGGAAAAGCACCGCTACGGGTATACGGAATACCGGCTGGAGAAGGACGGCCGGGTGGTTCTCTCCGGTGAGCAGGACAACGAGAACAGCAATGAAATCCGTGCGAGGGTGGCGGAGCCGCTTTTGTGGTCGGCGGAGGATCCGCAGCTCTATGATCTGTATCTGACGCTCCATGACAAGACGGCAAAGGCGGTGGAATACATACACGAGAGGGTGGGCTTCCGCCGCTTTGAAATGAAGGACGGGATCATGTGCCTGAACGGCAGACGGATCGTGTTCAAGGGGGTGAACCGTCATGAGTTCACCTGCGACAAGGGGCGCGCCGGAATCACGGAGGAGGAGATGCGGCGCGACCTGATCGTGATGAAGCAGAACAACATCAATGCCGTCCGCACCAGCCATTACCCCAACGATACCAGGCTCTACCGTCTCTGCGATGAGTACGGACTTTACATGATCGCAGAGAACAACATGGAGACGCACGGCTCCTGGATGGCAAGGGAGCGCTCCGGGATGGAGAACATTGTTCCGGGGGACAACAAGGTGTGGGAGCCGGTGTTGCTGGACCGTGTGAATTCCTGCTATCAACGGGATAAGAACCATCCGTCCATCCTCATCTGGTCCTGCGGCAACGAATCCTACGGCGGGAGCGTCATCCATGAGATGTCGCAGCTCTTTCACCGTCTGGATCCGGACCGCCTGGTGCACTATGAGGGGATTTTCTGGGATCGTCGCTACGAGGATACCTCGGACATGGAGAGTCAGATGTACACGCCGGCGGCGGAGATTCAGAAATTCCTGGACGAGCATCCCGGAAAGCCCTTTATCTGCTGTGAGTACAGCCACTCCATGGGCAATTCCAACGGAGGGATGTACCTTTACACGGAGCTGTCGGAGAGGGAGCCGCGGTATCAGGGAGGCTTTCTCTGGGATTTCAAGGATCAGTCGCTGCGCCGAAGGGACCGGTACGGCAGAGAATATCAGGCCTACGGCGGGGACTGCGGCGAGCGGCCGACGGATTACAGCTTTTCGGGCAACGGCATTGTGGCCGGGGACCGTATGCCCTATCCCAAGCTTCAGGAGGTGAAATTCCTCTACCAGAACCTGCAGATTCAGGTGGAGAGAGATCGGTTCACCGTGATCAACCGGAATCTGTTCCGCAGCTCCTCCGATTACGACTGCGTCGTGCTCCTGGAGAGAGAGGGTGAGCTGCTGCAGCGTGTGCCGGTACAGACGCAGGCGGCGCCCCTGACGCAGGAGACCTGTCCGCTTCCGTTTGCACTTCCGGAGACGCCGGGGGAATATGCTGTTACGGTCTCCTTCCGGCTGCGGGAGGATGCGGATTATGCGGCAGCAGGCTATGAAGTGGCCTTCGGACAGGGCGTCTTCCGGATCGGGGCGCTCCGGGAGACGGCAGAAAAGGCCGCGGAGGAGGGAACGGAGACACGCCGGGAGAATGAGCCTTGGGCAGGAAAGGGCAGGAGACTCCCGGAGGCAGGATCCGGCGGCGAACTGCAGGTGATTCGCGGAACCTTCAACCTGGGAGTGAGGGGCGAGCACTTTGACGCGCAGTTCGCCTTCCTGAACGGGATGGGACTGAAATCCTACCGCTTCGGCGGACGGGAGATGATCGAGCTGCCGCCGCGGCCCAACTTCTGGCGGGCACCGGTGGACAACGACAGGGGCAGCAACATGATGGGAAGGCTCGGCATCTGGAAGCTGGCCAGCCTGTACGCATCGGATTTCCCTGCGGAGGGAGCGGGCGTCCTGCCGGAGTCCGAACGGAACGCCTATCCAAGATGCCGGGAAGAGGGAAAGGGAGCGGATAAGACCTTTTCGGTCACGCAGCGGATTTTCCTTTCCACCGTGCCGGAGACCTCCATGGAGCTGACGATGCGCTTCCACGGCGACGGAACCGTAGACTATGTGATGGACTATGATCCGGGGGAAAACATCCAGCTGCCGGACCTTCCGGAATTCGGCCTGCTCTTTACCCTGAATGCCGATTACGATCAGCTGGAATGGTATGGAAACGGTCCGGCGGAGACCTACTGCGACAGGGCGAAGGGAGCAAAGCTGGGCGTTTATGCCGGGAGCGTACAGGAGCAGATGACCCGCTATCTGGTGCCGCAGGAGTGCGGCAACAAGACGGGAGTGCGCTGGGCCAGGGTGACCGATCGGAAGGGGAGAGGCCTTGTTTTCTCCGCACCGGAGGGATTGACCATGAATTTCTCGGCGCTGCCGTGGACGCCGGAGGAGATCGAGAATGCGGCGCATCATACGGAGCTGCCGCCGGTGCGTCACACAACCGTTCGCTGCAGCCTCATGCAGATGGGGGTTGCCGGGGACGACAGCTGGGGCGCAAGGCCGCATGAGGAGTTCCGGATCAAGGCGGGGCATCTTCACTTTGAATGCTCGATGCGGCCGTGCCTGACCTGACGCAGGCGTTAAAACAACCGTGCCTGACCTGACGCAGGCATTAAAACAACCATGCCTGCCCGCGCAGGCACCAAAATAACAGGGAAAACAGAGGGGGACAGAAATGGATCTTCACCGTGTGCGTGTCGATGACGCATTCTGGTCGGCACGGCAGAAGCTGATCACCGATGTGGTGATTCCGTATCAGGAAAAAATTTTAAACGACGCGATTCCGGGCATTGAGAAAAGTCATGCACTGGCCAACTTCCGCATTGCGGCGGGACTGGAAGAGGGCGAATTCTACGGAATGGTCTTCCAGGACAGCGATGTTGCCAAGTGGCTGGAGGGCGTCGCCTATTCGCTGGTGCTGCACCCGGATCCGGCACTGGAAAAGCGGGCGGATGATATCATTGCCGTCATCGAGAAGGCACAGCAGCCGGACGGTTATCTGGATACGTATTTCATCCTGAAGGAGCCGGAGCACAAATGGCAGAACCTGCAGGAATGCCATGAGCTGTATTGCGCCGGACATATGATGGAGGCCGCGGTTGCCTATTATGAGGCAACCGGCAAGGACCGGCTCCTTCGGGTGATGGAACGCAATGCGGCCTGCATTGCGGCCAACATCGGCCCGGAGGAGGGAAAGATTCACGGCGTTCCCGGGCATGAGGAGGTGGAGATCGGACTCCTGCGGCTGTATCACGCAACCGGCAAGGAGGAGTACCTGCACCTGGCGCAATACTTCATTGACCGACGCGGTCAGGATTCGGACTGGTTCGCCGAAGAGAAGGAAAAGAGGGGCTGGACGCATTGGGGGGCAGATCCGGCGGATAAGGATTATGCGCAGGTGTTCGCCCCTGTCCGGGAGCAGCACGAGGCCAGAGGACATGCCGTGCGGGAGGTGTATCTTCTGACGGCAATGGCGGATCTGGCGTCTGTGACAGGAGATCAGGAGCTGCAGCTTGCATGCGAGCGGCTCTTTGACAACATCACACGCAAGCAGATGTATATTACGGCCGGAATCGGACAGACGGCGAAATGGGAGGGCTTCACCCGCGACTACGAGCTGCCCAATGACACCGTCTATGCGGAGACCTGTGCCTCCATCGGGCTGGTGTTCTTCGCAGACCGGATGCTGCGCCTGCAGACGGACAGGAAATACGCGGACATTATGGAGCGTGCTCTGTACAACGGCATTCTCTCCGGCATCCAGCTGGACGGACAGCGCTTCTTCTATGTCAATCCGCTGGAGGTGGTGCCGGGAGTCTCCGGAAAGCTTCCCGGCTATGAGCACGTCCTGCCGAAGCGTCCGCAGTGGTACGCCTGTGCATGCTGCCCGCCCAACGTTGTGCGGACCGTGGAGGCCCTCGGCTCGTATGCCTGGGAGGAAACGCGGAAGGACGGCCGGGAGCTGGTGATCAATCATCTGTACCTCGGAGGAACCGCAGAATTTGCCCACGGCGTCATCCGCACCGAGAGCGATTATCCCTGGGAGGGGAGAATCCGGTATCGTTTTGAAAGCTGTGACGGGCAGGAGTTCACCCTGGCCGTCCGCATTCCGGGATATGCGAGGGATGCACAGATTCTCCGAAACGGCACCTGCCTCTATGACATGGCAGAGGGGACCGGGACCGAGACCGAGAGTCTGCGGTGCGGATATTATTATCTGACAGCGGCCTTCCGGGACGGCGATGAGGTGGAGCTGCGCTTCTCCATGGCGGTGCGGCGCATTTACTGCAATCCGCGGGTCCGCGCGAATGAGGGACAGGCGGCGTTGATGCGGGGGCCTTTGGTCTATTGCATTGAGGAAGCCGACAACGGACCGGAGCTTGCTGCCGTCCGGCTTCCGAAGGAGCCGGTCTTCACCGCGCGGGAGATCAGGGATGACGGGAGCCTGCTGAACGGAATGACGGTGATTGACTTTAAGGGGATGGCCGCCTTCTTCCCCGCTGCGGAGGAGACTCGTGCGGGAGAGGGGGCAGAGGCGCCGTTTGAGGAGCTGTATTCAGAGGAGCAGCCTGCAGAGCGGGAGATCACCGTGCGGGCGATTCCGTATTATGCCTGGGGGAATCGCGGCGGCGGCAGCATGCGGGTATGGATGTATCAGAAATGATGGAGTATCGTTTTTTTGCAACTGTTTCGAGAATGAAATACATCAGCCGCTGGGCATTGATGCGCAATACCAGGGAGGAGAATCTCTCCGAGCATTCTCTGGAGGTTGCCATGATTGCACACGCTCTTTGCACCATCGGAAACGTCCGCTACGGGAGGCAGTTGGATGCAGAGCGGGCTGCACTGGTCGGGCTGTATCACGATGCGGCGGAAATCATGACGGGAGATCTGCCGACACCGGTCAAATACGGGAGCGACGCCATCCGGGATGCCTACAAGGCAGTGGAGAGAAAGGCAGAGGAGCAGCTGCTGGCAAGGCTCCCGGAGGACTTGCGGCAGGCGTATGAGGGAATCCTTACGGCACCGGAGGAGCTGGCGCCGGAGGAGCAGTATCTTCGCCGCCTGGTCAAGGCGGCGGATAAGCTCTCGGCTCTCATCAAGTGCATTGAGGAGAGAAATTCCGGCAACATGGAATTTCGAAGCGCGGAGGCGTCGACAAGGGAGAGCCTGAGGCACCTGGCAGAGGAGCTGCCTGAGGTTCGGGATTTCGTGAGAGATTTCCTCCCCGCCTACGGCAAAACGCTGGACGAGTTGGCAAAGGAGCTGCCATGAGGCGCGCCGGATGCAGGGCAGCGGGAACGGCAGCACTCCTTCTGTGCGCGCTGCTGAAGGGGAACACGCTGAACGCGCAGGCCGGAACCCTGCTGATGGAGGACGGAACCTTGTTCGATCCGACCTGGTTCCGGGAGCAATATCCGGAGGCGGAGGGCAGCCGGAAGCTCGCACACAAGACAGAACCGGAGGAAGAGACCCCGGAGGAAAATGAAGCAGCCGGGGACAGCACGGCGGAGGCGGACAGCAGGGAGCAGAACGGGATGGAGACGTCCGATCTGTCGGAGGAGGAACAGAACGGGATGGAGACGTCCGATCTGCCGGAGGAGGAACAGAACGGGATGGAGACGTCCGATCTGCCGGAGGAGGAACAGAACGGGATGGAGACGTCCGATCTGCCGGAGGAGGAACAGAACGGGATGGAGACGTCCGATCTGCCGGAGGAGGAACAGAACGGGATGGAGACGTCCGATCTGCCGGAGGAGGAACAGAACGGGATGGAGACGTCTGATCTGTCGGAGGAGAAAAATCTGATGGAGACGGCCGATTTGTCCGATGAGGAGTTGTACCGGCTGTATCAGCTCTACGGGCAGCGGGACGGGCTCCTGCCGAGGGATCCGGATGCAGGGAGCGGGATTCTCCTGCACGAGCAGCAGCGGGAGGCCTCCCGCCTGAAGGCCAGCAAGGACAAGGAGCTGGGAACGTCCTGGGAGACCATCACAGCGGAAATTTATGACACGGATACGGTTCATGTCTGGAACACGGAATATCTCATCTCGTCCGAGACCAGCCGGAAGCTGGAGAAAATCATCGAACAGTTTGAAAAGGAAGGATATGAGATCGGGTTCGTGATGGTGGATATCACCACCGGGGATGCCATTTCGTATCATGCAGGGGCCGAAATCTACAGCGCGAGTGTCATCAAGGCACCGTATATTTTCAGCCTCCTGGAAGACGGTGTCTCCATGACACGGGACATGTACCTGGCGGGGAACCAGTCGGACAACGATGCCTACGTGAGAATCCGCAGCACCTACGGCAATCAGGTTTTCGCAGATTGGCTGGAGGGAACCGGTGTACCCGCAAAGCAGAGCGAAACGCGCTATATCATGACGACACCGCTGGATCTGTGCCGCATGTTCTACAAGGGGACGGGACTCCTGCTGGGGGATTCCGAAAGCTCGGAGTGGGCCAGAACCATCTTCACGGACAGCCTGAATTCCGCGGCGGCCCTGACCATCGGAGCCGCAGAGGACAAAAAGGTCTACAGCAAGGCGGGGTGGATTGCCTCAACGGGGAATTCCATTGAGAACAGTTATACCAACGGCGCCGTCGTCGACGGGGAGTATCCTTACGTGGTGACGGTAATGAGCGACTCCCTGGGCTACATCGGGATCGAATATGCCGAGGAGCTGATGCCGATTCTGGATGAGATTCATGATGAAATGGTGAATCCGCAGAAAGCGGTCAGCACGGAAGTGACGGCCGGAGACATCTCGGATTTTGCCCACAAGGCCCAGGGGGCGGCGCAGCATTGAAGCCGCGGGGTTCCGGCTTGCAAACGATTGCGACAGAGGGGCAGATACGGTATAATGAAGGCATTAAGGGTGCCGCAATGTGACGCGGCAGGAAAGGATGCGGAATGAGCACAATGCAGGAATTGTTTTCGCTGGAGGGGAAGGTTGCCTGGGTGACCGGTGCATCCCACGGAATCGGCATGGGAATGGCCATTGCACTTGCCAATGCCGGTGCAACGATTGTATTCAACAGCTCCAGTCAGGGATCGCTGGAGAGAGGCCTGGCCGCCTATGAGAAGGCCGGCATCAAGGCCCACGGCTATGTGTGCGACGTGACCGATGAGAATGCGGTCAATGAGCTGGTGAAGAAGGTGACCGAGGAGGTCGGACACATCGGCATTCTGATCAACAATGCCGGCATCATCAAGCGCATTCCGATGACGGAGATGAGTGCCGAGGAATTCCGTCATGTGGTGGATGTGGATCTGAACGCACCCTTCATCTGTGCAAAAGCGGTGATTCCGGACATGATCGCGCAGGGCGGCGGCAAGATCATCAACATCTGCTCCATGATGAGTGAGCTGGGCCGTGAGACCGTTTCCGCCTATGCGGCAGCCAAGGGCGGTCTGAAGATGCTGACCAAGAACATCGCTTCGGAGTACGGCGCCTACAACATCCAGTGCAACGGCATCGGACCCGGCTACATTGCCACCTCCCAGACGGCACCTCTTCGTGAGATTCAGCCGGACGGCAGCCGTCATCCGTTTGATCAGTTCATCCTGGCCAAGACACCGGCAGGGCGCTGGGGCGTTCCGGAGGATCTGGCAGGTCCGGCTGTGTTCCTGGCCTCGAAGGCATCGGATTTCGTCAACGGTCTGATCCTGTACGTGGACGGCGGCATCCTGGCCTACATCGGCAAGCAGCCGTGATGCAGGCGGCCGGAACGTCCCCGGGACGGACAACTCCGCCAGGACCCGTCGCCACTGGCATCCGTACAATAGCCGGCAATGGCAAAGCCTGCCCGGCGGAACAGAAAGTACTTGCCAACCGGACAGACGCGGGGGTAGAATAGCGACAGCAGTTCAATCTAATAACACGTTAAACCGATGAAGCGGAGATAACGCGGGCAAAGGAATTCACAGAGAGCCGGGGCGGTGAGAGTCCGGCAATAGCACCTGTCTGCAAATGGACCGCTGAGGGCGCAAGGAAAGCCGACTTCGGAGACTGCATCGGCCAGGCCTGTCTGCTGACGGGCGGCGAGGGCAGACGGGAGGGTGAGTATTCTGCGACGGCAGGCACACGTCAGATGCCGCGGATATGTCAGTATCCGACAAGAGCATGGTCAGACAGCAGGAGAAGGCCGGAAAGCGGCGGGAAACCGTTCCGCAGTCTGCGGCGGAGATTTCGCCGGCGGCTGCTGCAGAGACCGTGAATCAAGGTGGCACCGCGAGGAATATGCAAGACATAGGAATCGTCCTTGAGAAAGACCGCAGGGTCTTTTTCAGGGACGATTTTGTTTTAAGTTCAGCACTGCGGCCAAGGCACGGAGCGCCTCTGGCCGGCTTCATCGACAATGCAACGCATTGGAGATGAGGTGCTGAAAGCGAGGAGGAAAGCTTTATGACGAACATACGGCCTGCACGGGAGGAGGTTCTGGAGTATGCGCGCAGCGCGGTCTACCGCAGACTCCCGGTCAGCATGGAAATTCTGTCGGATCGTTACACACCCATCGGAATTCTTCAGAAGCTGAAGAACGTATCGGACCACTGCTATCTTCTGGAGTCTGCAGAGGCGCAGGAAAAATGGGGACGGTACACGTTCCTCGGCTATGATCCCACGATGGAGATCACCTGCCAGAACGGACATATGAAGGTGGGTGCGCTCTCGCTGGAGACCGATCAGCCGGGCAAGGTCATCCGGCAGATCCTGCAGGAGTACAGGGCCCCGCGGTTCGACTACCTCCCGTCCTTTGCCGGCGGCCTGGTGGGGTATTTTGCCTATGATTATCTGAAATATTCGGAGCCCTCGCTCCATCTGGATGCGGAGGATACGGAGAATTTCAAGGATGTGGACCTGATGCTCTTTGACAAGGTCATTGCATTCGACAACCTGCGTCAGAAGATCATCCTCATCGTGAACATTGATCTTTCGGAGGCAGAGACGTCGTACCGGATGGCGGTGCGCCAGCTCCAGGAGATGGCCGACCTCATCCGAAACGGCGAGGCGAAGGAGGAGAAGGCCGGTGTCCTGCAGTCCGAAATCAGGCCGCTCTTCGACAGGGAGCAGTACTGCGAAATGGTGCGGAAGGCGCAGCACCACATCAAGGAAGGAGATATTTTCCAGATTGTCCTCTCCAACCGGCTGGAGGGGAGCTACGACGGAAGTCTTCTGAACTGCTACCGGGTGCTGCGGACCCTGAATCCGTCGCCCTACATGTTCTATTTCTCCGGGACAGATGTGGAGGTGGCCGGTGCCTCGCCGGAGACCCTGGTGAAGCTGGAGGACGGAGAGCTGCACACGTTCCCGCTTGCCGGAACGAGGCCCCGGGGCAAAACGCAGGAGGAGGATGCCGAGCTGGAGGCAGGGCTTCTGGCCGATGAGAAGGAGCTCGCGGAGCACAACATGCTGGTGGACCTTGGACGCAACGACATCGGCAAGATCTCGGAATTCGGGAGTGTTGCGGTGGAGCGGTATCATGAGGTGCTCCGCTTCTCCCACGTCATGCACATCGGCTCGACCGTGCGGGGACGGATCCGAAAGGATCTGGATGCTCTGGATGCGGTGGATTCGATCCTGCCGGCAGGGACGCTTTCAGGAGCACCGAAGATCCGTGCCTGCCAGCTGATCAATGACCTCGAGAACAACAAGCGTGGAATTTACGGCGGCGCCATCGGCTACATTGATTTTACCGGCAATCTGGACACCTGCATTGCCATCCGCATCGCCTATAAGAAGAACGGAAAGGTCTTTATCCGAAGCGGTGCCGGCATCGTGGCGGACTCGGTTCCGGAGAAGGAATACCAGGAGTGCATCAACAAGGCAAAGGCCGTTGTGACGGCACTGGAGGCAGCGAATGATCTTACTGATTGATAATTACGACAGCTTCTCCTACAACCTGTACCAGATGGTGGGGACCATTGATCCGGACATTCGGGTGATCCGCAATGATGAATGGACGGTGGAGGAGGTGAAGGCGGCCGGGCCGGACCGCATCATCATTTCGCCGGGACCGGGGCGTCCCGCCGATGCCGGCATCTGCGAGGAGCTGGTAAGAGAGCTCCGCACCAGCGGGATTCCGATCCTGGGGGTCTGCCTCGGGGAGCAGGGAATCTGTGAGGCCTACGGAGCCACGGTAACCTATGCCAAGGAGCTGATGCACGGCAAACAGTCCAGGACCGTCATCGACACCTCCAGCCCCCTGTTCCGCGGACTGCCGGACAACATACCGGTTGCCCGCTACCATTCACTGGCGGTGAAGGCAGACACGCTGCCGCCGGAGCTGAAGGTGATCGCCACCGCGGAGGACGGCGAGATCATGGGGGTAGAGGATGTGCAGTACCCGGTGTACGGTCTTCAATTCCATCCGGAATCGATTATGACACCGGACGGAGCGGCAATCCTGCGGAATTTTGCAGGGGAAGGGAGCTTAAAATGATCAAGGAAGCCATCATCAAAATCGTGAACAAAGAGGATCTCACCTACGAGGAGGCCCGGGATACCATGCTGGAGATCATGCGCGGTGAGACGACACCTACGCAGAATGCCGCATTCCTGGCTGCACTCTCGACCAAATCCACAAAGGCGGAGACCATCGATGAAATTTCGGGCTGTGCCTACGCCATGCGGTCGCTGGCAACGCCGGTGCCGCACCCCGGCATGGAGGTTCTGGAGATCGTCGGAACCGGCGGAGACGGAGCACATACCTTCAACATCTCGACCACCACGGCGATGGTGGCGGCAGCCGGCGGTCTGAAGGTGGCCAAGCACGGGAACCGCGCAGCCTCCTCTCTTTCGGGCACGGCAGACTGCCTGGAGGCCCTTGGCATCAACATTCAGCAGGACCCGGAACTGTGCCTGAAAATGCTGGAGCAGACGGGCTTCTGCTTCATGTTCGCACAGAAATACCACGCGGCCATGAAATATGTGGGACCGATCCGCAAGGAACTGGGCTTCCGCACGGTGTTCAACATTCTGGGGCCCCTGACCAATCCGGCGAAGCCGGAGATGTTCCTCCTGGGCGTCTACGACGAATATCTGGTAGAGCCTGTCGCAAAGGTCCTGAGCTCCCTCGGCGTGAAGAGAGCCCTGGTGGTCTACGGACAGGACCGCATGGACGAGGTCTCCGTGAGTGCGCCGACGACCGTCTGCGAGCTGCGGGACGGCTTCTACCGCACTCTTGTCATCCAGCCGGAGGACTTCGGACTGGAGAGAGGGACCAAGGCGGAGATCGTGGGGGGCTCGCCTGCCGAGAACGCACAGATCACAAGAGGAATTCTGGACGGCTCCATCACCGGTGCAAAGCGCAATATCGTCCTAATGAATGCAGGGTGCGCCCTGTATGCAGGCAAGGCGGCAGCCTCCGTTGCAGAGGGAGTGAAGCTGGCGGCAGAGCTGATCGATTCCGGAAAAGCGCTGGAGACGCTCGGGAAGGTGATCGAGGTCAGCAATTCGTAAGCGTGCGCCGCAGGCAGCGCCGGGAGGGCAGACCGTGTCCGCGTCCCGCTGCAGCCTGCAGCCGAAGGAGGATCCGTAATGAGCAATATACTGGATGAGCTGGCGGCGTACGCAAGATTTCGGGTGGAAAAGGCAAAAGAGACAAGACCGCTGGAGGAGATCCGCGAGGAGGCGCTCTGCCTGTGCCGGGAGAGAAGAGGGCAGCCGAAGGGAGAGCCGTTCCGCTTTGAGAAGGCTCTGTCCGGGACAGAGGAAATTCATTTCATCTGTGAGTGCAAGAAGGCCTCTCCCTCCAAGGGACTGATTGCCCCGGAGTTTCCGTATCTTGCGATCGCGAAGGAGTACGAGGCTGCGGGAGCAAGCGCCATTTCCGTGCTGACGGAGCCGAAGTGGTTCCTGGGCTCCCTGGATTATCTCAGAGAAATCGCGGATACCGTGGAAACACCGTGCCTTCGCAAGGATTTCACAGTCGACCCCTATATGATCTATGAGGCGGCTCTTTCCGGCGCGTCGGCGGTTCTCCTCATCGCGGCCCTCCTCGATACGAAAACCATCGCAGCATATCTTGCCGCCGCGGACGAGCTCGGACTCTCCGCCATTGTGGAGGCCCACGATGCGGAGGAGGTCGCCTCGGCAGCTGCGGCAGGCGCCAGGATCATTGGCGTGAACAACCGGAATCTGAAGGATTTCACGGTGGACATCCGCAACAGCATCCGCCTGCGCGAGCTCGCACCGCGGGAGGCAATCTTCGTCGCCGAGTCCGGCATCCGGACAGCGGAGGATGTGGAGGAGCTGCGAAGGAACGGCGTCAATGCCGTATTGGTCGGCGAGCAGCTGATGCGGGCGGCGAGTCCCTCCGCTGAGCTGGAGCGGCTGCGCGGCAGGGGCTGCGCAGAGGAGAATCGCTGAGCATCCGGCAATGCATCGCGTTGCCCGGGAGCAGTCCATTGGAGAAGAGAGCGTGAGCAGAGCATGAGCACAGGAGAGAGACAGCAGGATCCTGCAGAGCCGGGGATCCGGATCAAGATCTGCGGCCTGCGTACCGCAGAGGACGTGGCCGCAGTCAATGCGGTACTCCCGGAGTACACGGGGTTTATCTTCGATCCCTCGAGGAAACGGTACATTGCGCCGGAGGAGGCGGAGAAGCTCCGAAGAGCACTCGCGCCCGGCATCCGGCCGGTCGGCGTGTTCGTCAATGCCGGCGTCGAGGGAATCCTGGGGGTACTCCGATGGTGCCGGCTGGACATGGTGCAGCTGCACGGGGAGGAGAGCGATGCGCAGATCGAGGCGC
Source organism: Clostridium sp. CAG:302 (assembly GCA_963657295.1). GTDB lineage: Bacteria > Bacillota > Clostridia > Lachnospirales > Lachnospiraceae > CAG-791. The sequence goes on along the minus strand of CAVKMX010000001.1, from coordinate 6,037 downwards.
TCCGGGCAGCGGTCCGGGAGCGCTTTCCGGAAAGGAAGCTCACCATCGTGAAGGCGTTCCGCATCGAATCGGCAGAGGATGTGCGGCGCGCCGAACGCTCGGCGGCGGACCGGATCCTGCTGGATCACGGCCCCGGCGGCACCGGGGAGAGCTTCGACTGGGATCTTCTGAAGGAATGCAGGCGGGAATTTCTCCTCGCCGGCGGACTGACGCCGGAGAACGTGCGGGAGGCCATCCTGCGGACAGCGCCGTGGGGGGTGGATGCAAGCTCCTCTCTGGAAACCGACGGACATAAGGATCCGGAGAAGATCCGGAGATTTTCCGCGGCCGTGCGGCAGCAGGCAGGGATTCCGCAGCCAGCCTGATCCGGATACCCGGAACGGGACAGCTGCTGAACAGAGATGAAAGAAGGAAGGAAAGAGATGACGAACCAGAACGGAAGATTCGGAATACACGGAGGCCAGTACATTCCGGAGACCTTGATGAATGCGGTGATTGAGCTGGAGGAGGCCTACAACCATTATAAGGACGATCCGACCTTCAACGCAGAGCTGACGGCGCTCTTCAATGATTATGCCGGACGCCCCAGCCGCCTGTATTACGCGGAGAAGATGACGAAGGACCTGGGCGGTGCGAAAATCTATCTCAAGCGCGAGGATCTGAACCACACCGGCGCGCACAAGATCAACAACTGCCTCGGACAGGCCCTTCTGGCGAAAAAGATGGGCAAAACAAGGCTGATCGCCGAGACCGGTGCCGGACAGCACGGCGTGGCCACCGCCACCATTGCGGCGCTCCTTGGCATGGAATGCGTCGTGTTCATGGGCAAGGTGGATACGGAGCGTCAGGCACTCAACGTATATAAGATGCGCCTTCTGGGCGCCGAGGTGGTGCCCGTCACCGACGGCACCGGAACACTCAAGGATGCGGTTTCCCAGGCAATGCGGGAGTGGACGAGCCGGATCGAGGACACGCATTACTGCCTCGGCTCGGTCATGGGTCCGCACCCCTTCCCTACGATTGTCCGTGATTTCCAGTCCGTCATTTCCAGGGAAATCAAGGAGCAGATTCTGGAAAAGGAGGGCCGCCTTCCGGATGCCGTGATCGCCTGCGTCGGCGGCGGCTCCAATGCCATCGGCTCGTTTTATCACTTCATCGGCGACAAGGACGTGCAGCTGATCGGCTGTGAGGCAGCCGGCCGGGGCATTGACACCTTTGAGACGGCGGCAACGGTCAATACGGGCAGAGTCGGCATTTTCCACGGCATGAAGTCCTATTTCTGCCAGAACGAGTACGGCCAGATTGCGCCGGTCTACTCCATCTCCGCCGGTCTGGATTACCCGGGCGTCGGACCGGAGCATGCCTATCTTCATGACATCGGGCGTGCCGACTATGTGCCGGTCACGGACGAGGAGGCGGTGAATGCCTTTGAATATCTTTCCCGAACGGAGGGCATCATTCCGGCCATCGAGAGCTCCCATGCCGTTGCGCATGCGATGAAGATCGCACCTGCCATGGATAAGGACAGGATCCTTGTGATCACCATCTCCGGGAGAGGAGACAAGGACTGCGCGGCCATTGCAAGATACCGGGGAGAGAATATCACAGAATAAAGGGCAGCAATGCACGGAGGATGGAATGAGCAGAATTGCAGAGGCATTTAAGGATCACAAGGCATTCATTGCTTTTATCACGGCGGGAGATCCGGATCTGGAGACGACCCAAAAGGTGGTGCAGGCAGCCGCAGACAACGGAGCGGATCTGATCGAGATTGGAATTCCGTTTTCGGATCCCACGGCGGAGGGACCCGTCATCATGGAGGCGGACAATGCGGCATTGGCGGCCGGAACGACGACGGACAAGGTCTTCGAGCTGACCGCCAAGCTGCGGCAGACGGTGACAATTCCCCTGGTATACATGACTTATGCGAACGTGGTCTTCTCCTACGGCGCGGAGAAGTTCGCACAGAAGGCTGCGGAGGCGGGAATCGACGGCATCATCCTGCCGGATGTGCCCTATGAGGAAAAGGAGGAATTTGACGCCGTGTTCGCAGCCGTCGGCGTGGATCTCATTTCCATGATCGCACCAACGTCGGAGAATCGGATTGCCATGATCGCCCGGGAGGCCAAGGGCTTCCTCTACATGGTTTCCTCCCTCGGCGTAACCGGCACGAGGAGCGAGATCACAACAGACATCGGCGCGATGACCAGATTGGTCAAGGAGAATACGGACGTTCCCTGCGCCGTCGGCTTCGGCATTTCCACGCCGGAGCAGGCCGCGCAGATGGCCGGTCTCTCCGACGGAGCCATTGTCGGCTCCGCGATCATCAAGCTCATCTCCAGATACGGAAGGGACGCGGCAGGCCCCGTGGGCGAATACGTCAGAGAAATGGCCGCAGCGGTTCACGCGCTGTAGGCTCCGACGGCGGCTGAACAGTCACGAAAATACAATCATTAAGAGGAAAGGACGTCTGCATCGATTCAACGGTGCAGGCGTTTTTCCGTGGGCACAGCAGTTCGTTCTGCAATGGTGCGGCGGGTCGTATATAATGAGGTTGGTGCATTGACTCATGAGAAAGAAGCGGGGAGAAGGAATCCGGATTTTCAGTCTGCATTCGACAAACGGATACCTTTGCGTAAGGATAGAATTGCCATGGCATCTACACCGGAAATTCGAAAAGTAAACAAGCGCAATACCTATCGCTACATTTACCGGAAAAAGGAATGCTCCAAACAGGAGCTCGCCTATGCCCTGGGACAGAGCCTGCCCACGGTCAATCAGAATCTGAAGGATCTGATGGAAGAGGGCATGGTGCACACGGCCGGACAATACGAATCCACTGGCGGACGCAAGGCGGCGGTACTGCAGTGCACGGCGGATGCCAGGGTTTCCGTCGGTGTGGAAATCCTGCATGACCATGTGGTGGCTGTCCTGCTGGACCTGTACGGAACCATTCTGTCCAGCGCGAAGCTGGAAGAGAAATATGCAAATGAAGAAACGTATTTCCGCAAGATCGGACGATTTATTGCTGATTTTGTGGATCAGGCAGGATATTCCGATGACAAGCTGCTCGGAATTGTGGCTGCAGTACAGGGAATTCCGGACTATGAACATCGCAAGATGGTATATGGGCGTATTCTGAACAACTGGGGCTTATCCTCCGACATGCTGGGCGGATACATCGGACGCCCCTGCCTGCTGATGCATGACAGTGAATCCGCGGCCTTTGCCGAGAGCTTTCATCGACCGGATCTGCGGGATTCCTGTTATGTGTTTCTGAACAATTATCTGGGAAGCGCATCGATCATCCAGGGGAAGCTGTACCGTGGAAACCATGGAAGGGGACAGCTGGTGGAGCATATGAAGCTGGTGCGCGGCGGGCGCAAATGCTACTGCGGACAATACGGATGCGCAGAGAGCTACTGCAGCGCCTACGGACTGAAGAAAATGTCCGGCATGCCAACGGAGGAGTTTTTTTATAAACTGCGCCGGGATGATCCGGAGGCGGCAACCGTATGGGACGAGTATCTCGACCATCTGGCCCTGCTGCTGCATAACGTGCTGATGGTTATGGATGTGGATATTATCATCGGCGGTGTGCTGCGTCGCTATATGTGCAATGCGGACCTGGTGACCCTGAAGGAGAAAATTCGCACGCAGAGCGACTTCAGCATCTCAGATCGTTCCATTGCCTTTGAGTATGTCACAGATTATCCGGCCGCGCAGGGGGCGGCCCTGTACCTGATACAACGTTTTATGGATGAACAATGAAAATCGAGATGGGTGTTGAACAGATACCCATTGCCTGAAAGACCACTGCCTTCTGCGGCAGTGGCCTTTTTTGATGGGATAGGAAGAATGCACAAAAATAATGAGTGAAAATAAGAGGTTATGTGGAAAATGCGCACAAAGGATTGACAGGGAATAGGAAAGGGAATATTTTTAAACCACAAATATAAAATACATTTATAAAAGTTGTTACACCTGCTGGCCGGGAGGAACCTGCAGGATATTTTCGGGGGCTAAAGAGGGAGGAAAGCCGACCTCTTTCAGAACAGAAGACATAGTGCAAAAAAGGAGGGAACAAGGATGAGAAAGCATTTCTGGAAGAAGGCTGCGGCCGTCGTGCTGGCGTGCGGAATGGCGCTTTCGACGGCGGCCTGCTCGGGCGAAACGGTGGAAAACTCCGCTGCAGCTGCAGCAGAGGACAGCGGCCCGTCGAAGGAGTCGGACGCAGAGGGGAAGTACCGGATCGGACTTTCCATGGGAACGAGCAACACAGAGTTCTGCATGAAGATCATGAAAGAGGTTGAGAACGCCTGCGCGGAAAATCCCGACGTGGAGCTGATCACATTGTCGGCAGACAGTGACGCCAACACACAGGTCATGAACATAGACAACCTGGTCACCATGGGGGTGGATGCCATCTGTGTATACCCGGTGGATCCGGAGGTCTGCGCCGATTCCATGAAGAAGGCACGGGATGCCGGCATTTATGTTGTCATTGTGGATCAGATGCCCGACGACAGGGACAGCTTTGATGTCGGAATCAGCGTTTCGATGCATGATCTGGGACAGGGCGTTGATGAAATGGTGTCGGATTGGATTGACAGCACCTTCCCGGACGCGGCAGACGGCAGCGTCAAATGCGGAGTTCTGGGTCTGTGGGCCACCGAACAGTTTGCAGAGCGCTGCGATGTGTTCAATGAGATGGCAGACTACAATGCAAAGGCGGTGGTTGCGGAAAGCTATGACTGCGGCATTTCCAATTTTGCAACGGAGACCGCACAGAATGTTGAGATCCTGCTGCAGAAGCATCCCGATGTACGTGCCATTCTCTGCTTCACGGACAACCAGGCGATCATCGCAGAGGAAACCATTGAAAAGAACAAGGACGTCTTAAATCTGGATGTCAGCAAGATCGGAATTTTCACCGTGGATCACTCCTCCACATCCTACGAACTGCTGGGAAAATCTGCGGACAACGAAAGCTGCCTGCGCGGGATTGTCACGACCAATCTGGACGCCGGCAAACTGATGTACCGGTGTGCGATGAGGGAATATGATACGGAGGAACTGGTTGACGGCAAGATTCTGTATCAGCCCATCGAGAAGATCGATGTCAGCAATATGGAAGATTATGCGCAGTACATTATTGAGTAAACAGTTCGGCCGGAGCGGCGCATCACGCAGGAGGCCTTGTCTCTCCTGCGGGCATCAGAGGGAGCACGGTTTGGGAGATCCCGGATTTGCATGAAGAGAAAGGACGGCGATATCTTGTCTATCCTGGAAGTGAAAAATGTTACCAAAAGATATCCCGGTGTTGTGGCACTGGATCATGTCAGCTTTGCGATAGAACCCGGCGAGATCCGCGGGCTGATCGGCGAAAACGGCGCCGGAAAGTCTACGATGATCAAGTCCGTTGCGGGAGCGATCGACTTCGATGAAGGACAGATCACGATTGACGGGAAAGAATACACGTCCATGAGTCCGACGGCAGCCATCGAAAACGGCATTTCGGTGATCTATCAGGAATTCAACCTGATTCCGTCGATGACGGTGGCGGAAAATATCTTTTTGGGAGAGCAGATCGGCGGCAGATACGTGGCCGACTTCAAAGAAATGAATCGAAAGGCGAAGGAAATCTTCGATCGCTTCGGGGTGAAAATCAATCCCTCGGCCTTGGTTGGCTCGCTTTCTACGGCACAGATGCAGCTGGTGGAAATTGCCAAATCCATATCCAAAAGGGTAAAGGTCCTTTTTATGGATGAGCCGAGTGCTTCCCTGTCTGTTTCTGAGACAGAGGTGATGTTTGAAATTGTCCGTGCGCTGAAAAAAGACGGCCTGGCAATCGTCTATGTTTCGCACCGTCTGGATGAGCTGTTCGAGATCTGTGACTCCGTTACCGTGATGCGGGACGGCCACACGATCGATACCCGCCCCATCGGGGAGCTTGACCGGCATACACTCATCCGGCTGATGGTCGGGCGCGAGCTGAATGAGACCTATCCGGAGAGGGGAAAGGTATCGGACGAGG